>NZ_CALJAH010000242.1 GCF_938028185.1 uncultured Cardiobacterium sp.
TCATGGTGATTTTGCCTTTTGCCATTTCCGCACCTTTGTCGCCTGCTTCCGGCGGGATGTAGAGGAGTTCGACGGCTTTGTTCGCATCGCCGCTAAAGAGTTCTTCAAAGAACGTTTTAGCAGTTTTGTCCGGGCCGTCGCCACCGCAGGCGGCCAGGATGCCGGCAAAGAAGGCAAGGCAGAGGGTTTGCATCAGTTTTTTCATGGGATTCTCCGTTGTGTGTGAAGCGCCGCCGGGTGGCAGCGCGCGAAGTGTAGTCGCTTGGCCGGATTTTGTCGCGCTTTTTTGCCCGCGTCGCCCGCTATAATGCCCGCCCGCTTATCAACTTCGCGACAACCATGCTGTATTCCCTGCTTGCGCCGCTTGCCGGACTGCTTTTCACCCTCTGCTTCGCCCCCTGGCCGTTTGGCACAGCCGCGCTCGTGCCGCTCGCCGTGCTGTTTGCGCTGTGGCAGCATCCGGCGCGGCAGAAACCGCTGCGCGATGCCTGGCTGTTCGCGCTCGCCCATCTCGGCAGCGGGCTGTATTGGGTTTACATCAGCCTCTATCACTTCGGCGGCGCGCCGTTGCCGTTCGCCATCCTCGCCAACGTGCTGCTCATCCTCTATCTCGCGCTTTACACCGTCCTCGCCGCCTGGCTGATGCGCCGCCTGAGCGCGCCCGGCAGTTGGCGGCGCACCCTGCTCATCCCGCTGCTGTGGACGGGCGGCGAACTCGCCCGCGCCTACCTCTTTACCGGATTCCCCTGGCTCGCCGCCGGCTACAGCGCGCTGCACACGCCGCTGGACGGCCTCGCCCCGCTCGGCGGCGTTTTCCTGATGAGCTTTGCGCTGACGCTCATCGCCAGCCTGCTTGCCCGCGCCATCGTGCTGCGCCAGGGCAAACCGCTGGCGTTTGCCGTTGCCTGCTACGCCGCCGCCAGCGCGACCAGCCTGATGGAACACACCACGCCGGACGGTGACCCCTTCAGCGTCGCCCTCATCCAGGGCAACATCGAACAAAGCACCAAATTTGACCCGGCGCTGATGGAGCGCCATTTGCAGGACTACATCGCCCTCGCCATTGACCGCGAAGAAGCGGTAGTCATCCTGCCGGAAACCGCCTTCACCTTCATGGAAGAACAGATGACGCGCGATCTGGAACAGCTTGACGGCTACTTCAAGACACGCGGGCAGACGCTGGTGACGGGCATCCCGGCGGGTGAGCTGCACAAACAGCTCTTTTACAACGCCATCATCACCCTTGGCGACGGCAAAGGCCGCTACTACAAACACCACCTGCTGCCGTTCGGCGAATATGTGCCGCTGCGCAGTTGGCTGACTGTCTTCGAAAAATACGTCGAAATCCCCTACAGCAACTTCGAGCGCGGCGACGCCAAACAGCCGCCACTCATCACCGGCAAACACCGCGCCGGGGCGTCGATTTGCTATGAGGCGGCGTTTGGCCGCGATATGCGGCAGGCGTTGCCGGAGGCCGATTACCTCATCAACATCAGCAACGACGCCTGGTTCAAAGACTCCATCGCCGCCGACCAGCACCTGCAAATGAACCAGATGCGCAGCCGCGAGCTGGGGCGGGAAATGGCGCGCGCGACGAACGACGGCATCACCGTGCTGCTGGACGCGCATGGCCGCATCAAGGCACGCATCCCGCGCTTCGTCCGCGAGGTATTGACAGGCGAAATCCAGCCGTATCAGGGCGCGACGCCCTACGCCCGCTTTGGCAACGCCGTCATCTTCGCGCTGCTGGCGCTGTATGCAGCGGGATTGCTGCTGGTGCGGAAAACACGAGACCCAATATAGCCGTTCACCGAAAGTTTCAGACAAGCCGCGCCGCTTGCAGACGGTAGCGCAAACGGTGAAGATCCCGCCGACAAACGCCCCAGCGTTGTTATCGCGCAGTCATCCACATCCTCCTGCCAAAAAGGACATCCCATGCTCAAAAAAACCCTGCAAACCCTTGCCCTACTCGCCTGCTGCCAACTGGCATTTGCCGCCCCCGGCCAGGCCGCGCCCGCAACAGACACCCCCGCTGCTGCTGTCCAACCGGACGAAGACGCCTGGGTCGCGCGCCTCACCGCCTGGGCGGACGAATTCCAAATTCCGGAAAAAAATCTGCCGCGCAACAAGGAAGCCTTGCGCAATTTGCGGAAACTGGATTTGGACCGTGTCCCGTCAGATAACAGAAACTTGCCGAAAATCACCCGGCTACCGCCGGAAATCGGCCAGCTGCAACAATTGCAGCAGCTCGCACTGAAAAACAACCAACTCACCACCCTGCCCGCTGAAATTGGCAACCTGCAAAAATTGCGGTTTCTCTGGATTGGCAATAACCAACTCGCCACCCTGCCCGCCGAAATGGGCAACCTGCAAGAATTGCAGAATCTCCTGCTTGAAAACAACAAACTCAAAGCACTCCCTGCGGAAATTGGCAACCTGCAACATGTGCGGGAACTCCGGCTTCATGCAAACCAGCTCACTGCCCTGCCCGCAACCATCGGTCAATTGCAGCAATTACAGGATCTGACTCTCGACAATAATGAGCTTACCGCCTTGCCCTCAACCATCATCCATTTGCATAACCTGAAAGGGTTGACTATCAGGGGCAACCGCAAACTGCAACTCACCCCGGAACAGGAACAATACCTGCAAGGTGTAAGCGTCTATCGTTAAACCCCGCCACCCGCATTTACAGTGGAATAAAACAAAGACCATCTACCGCCTATGAGCCCAACCGACCGCATCAATCGCTGGCAAGAAACCGCCCCTCCGGCGCTTACCACCCGCCCTGACCTCATCGCGCTCATTGAAGCCAGCGACTACGCCGCCGCGCAACTGGCGCGCAATCCGGCGCTATACGACGACCTCGACCCTGCCGCCGCGCCCGCCGAAAACTACCGCGACACCTTCGCTGCCGAAAACCCGGTTGCTGCGACCGAAGACGAGCTGATGCAACAACTGCGGCGCTACAAACACCGCCGCCAGGTGCGCCACATCCACGCGGTAGTAAACGGCCTCATCGACGAACCCGCCTTCCTCGCCCGCACCAGCGCGCTCGCTGAAACCCTCATCGGCGTGGCGCTTGCCTGGCAACACCAGGCGCTGGCCGCGCGCTACGGCGAACCGGTGGACAAAGACGGCAAGCCGGTGCCGATGCTCGTCCTCGGCATGGGCAAACTGGGCGGCGGCGAACTCAACTTCTCCTCCGACATCGACCTCATCTACGCCTACCGCGACAACGGCACCACCCGCACCACCGGCAAGCAAAAACCGCAAGAGCACGAAACCTGGTACCGCAAACTGGCGCAGCGCCTCATCCACACGCTGGACACCAACACCGCCGACGGCAACGTTTACCGCGTTGATATGCGCCTGCGCCCCTTCGGCCAGACCGGGCCGCTGGCGCTGTCATTCGCCGCGATGGAACAGTACTACCTCATCCACGGCCGCGACTGGGAACGCTACGCGCTGATGAAAGCGCGCCCCATCGCCGGTGACATCGAAGGCGGCCGCCAACTGCTTGCCAGCCTGCGCCCCTTCACCTACCGCCGCTACCTCGACTACGCCGCGCTGAATGCCCTCGGCGAAATGAAACAAAGCATCAACCGGCAAAACCGCGACAACAACCACGAAAACCACATCAAACTCGGCACGGGCGGCATCCGCGAAGCCGAATTCACCGTGCAGGCCATGCAAATGATCTACGGCGGTCAATACCCGGCACTACAAACGCCGAACTACCTCGAAGCACTCGCCCGCATTGGCGAGCGCGGCATTTGGAACCCTGAACAGACCGCCGCCCTGCACGACGCCTACCTCACCCTGCGCCGCGTCGAAAACGCGCTGCAATACGACCACGAACAACAAACCCACCAACTGCCCGCGAACGACGCCGACTGGCAACGCCTCGCCCTGGCCTGCCGCGCGGCAGATGCCGCCAGCCTGCGCGCGCAAATTGACGCCGCCCGCGCCACCATCCACCAGCACTACAACAACACCATCGCCGACGACGACCCCGGCGACCTGCCCGGCGACGACCGCCTGCGCGACATCGACTGGAGTGACCC
>NZ_CALJAH010000243.1 GCF_938028185.1 uncultured Cardiobacterium sp.
CTGCCCGATGAATTTCCCTTCCTCGTCGGAGCGGAACAAGTACCGATGGATGTCGGCTATTGCTACAAGCAGCTTCAGATTCTTTTTGTGCCTGTCTGGAATTACAACGAGCATTATTGTGGCTATATCGACGACAAGCGCTATTCGGATATCAGCAAGGAGGATATGCTGGAAGTGTCCAAAGCGCTGTCGCTGGATACCAGTTGGGATAATGATGAACCCAAAATTCCTTTTTGGGATCGCATTGGCGGCAAACTGGTGCTGGGTGCCGTTGTGCTCTTTGCCATTTATCGCGGCATTCGCAATAAAAGAGAGGAAGCGGAGGAGGATGATTAAGTCTTGCTTTCAGGAATGGAAAAACGCCCGGCAACGGGCGTTTTTTTGGGATTTATTTCCGCAGCGCCATCATTATTTTGCTAGTAATGGAATGCCGCGTTTTTTATGTTTATTTGCGGCTGCTACGGAAATTGTCGAGATAGGGATTCATATCCAGTTTCCAGCCATTGTCGGTTTTGCGCCAGCGGGTAATCAGCGCGGTGCCATTGACGACGCGGCTGCTGTCCGGTTCGTAGGCGTGCAGCACTACCAGCACTTGATCGACGTCGTTGATTTCGCTGGACTGCATTTTTTTGGCGGTGAAGACGGCCTTGTTGCTGTCAATGCCCGCCTCGCTGAAGGTCTGGCGCAGGAATTGCCCCATCATTTGCACCGCCTTGCGTAGCCGTTTTTGTCCTTCTTTGCTGTTGGCGGTGTTGCCGTCAAGGAAGGCAATATCGGCGATGGTCTGTTTTTCCAGTCCTTTTTCGTTTTTTATCAGCGACTGCATGAATTTTTCGGCCTTGGCGCCGACTGCCAGTTCGTCTTCGGTCGGCGGTGCGCTGGCGCAGGCAGCAAGCAGCGCGGTCAAAAGCAGCGCGATTATTCTTGCGGTACGAGCCATTTGCCCCCCTGGTTGGTCATTTTGAGGTTGAGGTCATGGCTGGTGCCGTTGCCGTAGATGACGCGGGCGTCGAGGCTGGCGTCGTTGCCCTGCTGGCGCACGCTTTGCGGTGCAATCTGGATTTGGCGCACGCCCTGTTTTTCGCCGGCGAAGTATTCGTTGCTGCCCGCTTTCATCAGCAGCGCGCCTTTGGCGGTGCGCTCGTCCCACCAGCTTTGTCGCGGGTTGTAGGGGACGAAGGCGTAACGCCAGGCGGTTTCGCCATCGCCACGGTAAAGCGCGTTCAGGTAGGCCTGGGCGGTGGCGGTGATGTCGCTGCCGCCTTCGATGCTGCCGCTGTAGGCGGCGGCGCTCACTTGCGGGCGTGGCGCGCGGCCGCCGTTGTCGCGCATGACGCTGATGTCGTCGCTTTGCCAGGCGGGGGAGAAGTCTTCGTCAATGGCGACGCGGGGCGCAGGCGGCGGTTCGTAATAGGTTCCGGGTTCCGGCGGTGCGTCCATGCCGCCATCGTCTTCCATGCTGGTCAGTTGCGGATATTCGTAGAGGTCTTCCACGGCGTTGCCATCGGTACTGATGGATTCCAGCGCGAGGGTGTCGTTGTTTTCGTATTGGTAGGGGGGCGCGGAACCGCAGGCGCCGAGCAGCAATATGCCCAGAGCGAGGAATCCGTACCGTAACGCTGTCTGCATCTTTGCACTCCGCAGGGGGGAAAGGGCGCACAAAATAGCGATTCGCCCCTACAGGGTCAAGTATCGTTTTTACGACAGTTTTTGCCGGTAAATGCCTGCCAGTACGCGCTTTTTCTGCCTTTTGCCGATGGCTTTGCGTGCGCGTCTTGCAAAGCGGCAACAGGCGTGTATAATCCGCGCTCTCTTATCGGGGTGTAGCGCAGTCTGGTAGCGCGCTTCGTTCGGGACGAAGAGGTCGCAGGTTCAAATCCTGTCTCCCCGACCATTTTTCTCCAGTTAAAAAGATTTCGGGCTTTATGCCCGATTTTTTTATGTCCGCCTTTTGGAGCGAGGCGCTAATGCTCGCCTAAATGTTTCTGCCTACAATGCGGGCAACTGGCCGTTGGCCGCCATGTTTTTCTTTTTGACCCCGGAGTTTTTATGAGCAAAGCCCTGTTATCCGTAATGAGCGCCACTTTTGTCGCCGCCTTTGTCTTCGCCATTTCGCCCGCCCATGCCGATGACGACCGCGATTATTATCAGCAGCACCGTCGCCAGTTCATCAGTTATGAAAAGGCGGCGAGTATTGCCGCCCGTGCGGTGAAAGGTGGTGTCGTGACGGATTTGGAATTTGATCACGATCGCCGTGGCGATCATTTTGATGCGGATGTGCGCGATGCCAACGGACATGAATACGAGATAAAAATTGACGCGCGCAGCGGCAAGGTTTTGTCAAAGCAGCGGGATGATTAACCGCCATGTTCGCTATAAGAAACGGAGCGCCTGGACGCTCCGTTTTTTATGGTTGTTTGGCAGTGAGCAGGGTGCGGTAGTAATGCCAGTTAAATGCCGGGCCGGGGTCGGTTTTGCGGTCGGGGGCGATGTCGCTGTGGCCGGTAATGCGCGTCGGGGTGATGCGCGGGTGGCGGGCGATGATGGCGCGGCTAAGGGCGGCAAGTGCCTGATACTGGCGCAGGGTGTAGGGCGCATGGTCGCTACCGTTCAGCTCGATGCCTATGCTGAAATCGTTGCAGTTTTCCCGCCGCTGATAGCGGGAGACGCCCGCGTGCCAGGCGCGCGCAACGGTCGGCACATATTGGGTAATGCTGCCGTCGCGCAGGATGAGGAAATGGGCGGCGACGCGCAGCCCGGCAATGGCATCAAGATAGGGGTGTTCGTGCCGCAATGCGGGCAAGGTGCCGGCAAAGAGCGCATTGATGTAGCGGTCGCCATGAACACCGGGCGGCAGGCTGATGTTGTGGATGACGAGCAGGCTGATGTCGTCCGGGTCGGGGCGGTCGTTGTGATGCGGGCTGGGGCGGCGGCGGGCGGCATCTAGCCAGCCGTTCGGGTCAAGGTTCATCGGGTATTTCCGGATGCGTACAAGGAAACCGCCCGCACGGCGGCGGGCGGTGTTGAGGCGCGGTGCCGTTTTACAGCCCGAAGATGCCCGCGTAGCGTCCGCCAACGCCGACGACAAACATCACCAGGATGATGGCAATGGCGCTGACTTTCTTCTTCAGCAGGTACATACAGAGGAAGGTGAGCAGCAGCGGCACCAGGTTGGGCAGCAGATCGTCCAGTACCGACTGCACGGTGGTGACGACTTCTTCGCCCGCCTGGTTTTTATAGCGCGCGATTTCCAGCGGGATTTTCAGGCTCGCCCAGCGCGCCACCAGTCCGCCCATGACGAAGAGGCCGAGGATGGAGGCGCCGGTGGTCAGTTTTTGCAACTGGCCGCCTTCCATGTCCTGCACGATTTCGGTGCCTTTCTGGTAGCCGTATTGCATGCTGTACCAGCGGGTGATGACACGGATGAGGTTGATGCCGACGAAGAAGAGTATCGGCCCCAGGATGTTGCCGTTTTCCAGCGCCAGCGATGCGCCGAGGGCGGCCAAGATGATGCGCGCCGTGCCCCAGTAAATCGGGTCGCCGACGCCGGCCAGCGGCCCCATCAGCCCGACTTTGACGCCGCTGATGGCGCCGTCGTCAATCGGCGCACCGTTGGCGCGTTCTTCTTCCATCGCCGCCGTCACGCCCATGATGGCAGAGCCTATCCACGGCTGGGTATTGAAGAATTCGAGGTGGCGCTTCAGCGCGGCCGCCTGGTCTTCCTTTTTGCTGTAGAGGCGGCGGATGGCGGGCATCATGGTGACGCAGAAGCCCATTGACTGCATCCGCTCAAAGTTGAACGAGCCAAGGAGGAAGGTGGAGCGCCAGTACATACTGCGCAGGTCGCCTTTGGTCAGTTTTTTTGCTTTTTCGCTCATGGGGTTGCTCCTTTATAGTCCTTCGAGTTCGTCATCGGCGAGCGGGGCTTGCCGCGCGGCGGGGGCGTTGCCGCCAGCACTTTTGTTGAAGCGCGGGCTGAGTTGCACGTAAACGATGGCCAGCACAGTGCCGATGATGCCGAGGCCGATGAGGTTGTAGCCGGAGAAGACGGCGATGACGAAGCCGAGGAAGAAGAACGGCATCAGCGCGCGGGCGCTCATCATGTTAATCACCATCGCGTAACCGACGACGACGACGACGTTACCGGCGATGCGCAGCCCTTCGGCGACTTCCACCGGAATCTGTTTGAGGAAGTCCTGCACGCTGCTTGCTTCGGCAGTGGCGACGACAATCGCCGCCGGGATGGCGACGCGCAAGCCTTGCAACAGCAGCGCGCCGAAGTGGCAAAGCTCAATGCCGCGGAAATTCGCCTCTTTGGCGAAATTGTCCGCCTGGTGCTGGAAGAAAACGGCAATGGTGCGCACGAAAATGGTCAGCACCTGCCCGGCAATCGCCACGGAAACGGCGATGGCGATACTTTCCTGCGGATTCTGCCCGCCCTTGATGACAAGAATGGCGGTGATGACGCTGGCGAGTGCCGCGTCCGGCGCCATTGCCGCGCCGACGTTCATCCAGCCCAGAGCCAGCAGCTCCAGCGTGCCGCCGACCATGACGCCGGTTTTCAAATCGCCCAGGGCGAGGCCAATCAAAGTACAGGCGACTAGCGGGCGGTGAGTTTGCCGTTCATCGAGTACCGAGCCCATGCCACAGATGAGGCCGACCAGTGTTACCCAAAAAATTTCCATCTGAATCTCCTAGAATTTTACATTTGCCAGTTTGGGCATGACGTCTTCGGCGGGCGAAGTGGCGAGCTGTTGCAGCGTCATCTTCACGCCCATTTCATGCAGGCGCTTGAAGGCGGCGACATCATCGGCATCCACCGCGACCGCCTGACTGATCAGCTTGCAGCCTTCGCGGTGGGTCATGCCGCCGACATTCACCTGCTTGATGTCCACGCCGCCCTCAATCAGCCGGACGATGTCGCCCGGTTTCGTCACCAGCCACAGCACCTTGCGGTCGGCGTACATCGGGTTGTGCCAGACCTTGATCGCCTTATCGACCGTAATCACATAAGACTGCAAATGCGCGGGCGCGACCTGGAGCAGCAGCTTGCTGCGCAGCGGGTCATTGGCGACCTCGTCGCTGATGGCAAAAATCGCGTCGCACTTGACCGCCTTCGCCCAGGAAGTGGCGACCTGACCGTGAATGAGGCGGCTGTCAATGCGCAACAGCGGAATCTGCATATGGCCGGAAGTGGGGCGACCGGCGCGGCGGTCGGCCAGCGGTGCGGCGGCTTCGGCAGGCGCGGCAGCGGGGGCGGCGGCGGACGGCAGCGCATTGCGGAAAGCCTTCGTCCCTTCCATCGAAGCAGTAAAAGCGCGCTTGACCAAATCGGCGACGGTGCTTTTCTCGTCGCGGCTGTCAAGCAGCTCCAGCAACATCGGCAAATTCACCCCGGAAAGCACATCGGCGCGCGCAGTCGGCGCGGCGACGCGGATGGCGGCGTTGTACGGACTGCCGCCGAACAAATCGACGAGAAACAGCACATCATCGCTGATGCCCGCCTCCGCCATAATCGCCTCGTACTTGCGGATCAAGTCCTCCGGCCCCTCGCCGGGCATGAACGTCACCGCGTGGACGTCTTCAGCCTCGCCAAACACCATCGCGGCGGAATTGACGAGCTCCTCGGCAAACCGCCCGTGGCAGGCAACAATTAAATGAATCATCGAGTTATCACTCCCATCAAAAGGATTGCAACAGGCGCGGACGCCTGCATCCTGCTGCCGGCGTGGCACGCAAACCCGTCGCAGCGGAAAAATCATATAAGAAAACGTAACAAACCGTTAAAAATTTGTGGCCGACAGCGCCGGGGGCGACAATAACCGCCCGCAATCCAGGAGAACCCCGCGTGCAACCCGTTATCTGCCTCATCGGCCCGACCGCCTCCGGCAAAACCGCGCTCGCCTTCGCCCTCGCCGACCGCTACCCCGTTCACCTCATCAGCGTCGATTCCGCGCAAATCTACCGTGGCATGAACATCGGCAGCGCCAAACCGGACGCCGCCACCCTCGCCCGCTACCCGCACGCGCTGATAAACATCCTCGAGCCGGAAGAACCTTACTCCGCCGGACGCTTCGCCGCCGACGCCCGCCGCGAAATCGCCGCCGCACACGCGCGCGGCCAAATCCCGCTGCTCGTCGGCGGCACCATGCTCTACTACCACACCCTCTACACCGGGCTGGACGACCTGCCGCCCGCCGACCCGGAAAACCGCGCCCGCATCGAGGCGCGCCTCGCCACCGTTGGCAGCGCCGCGCTGCACGCCGAACTCGCCCGCGTCGATCCGCAAAGCGCCGCCACCATCCAGCCGAACGACCGCCAGCGCCTGGTGCGCGCGCTCGAACTGCTTGCCACCACCGGCCAGCCGCCGAGCGCGCTCTACGCCGCGCAACAAACCCGCCGCCCGCCGTGGCCGACACTCGCCATCGGCCTCAACCCGGCACGCGCCGTGCTACACCAACGCATTGGCGAGCGCTTTCACGCGATGATTGCAGAAGGTCTCATAGACGAAGTAGCGGCGCTGAAAACCCGCCCGCAACTCAGCCTCGCCGCACCATCCATGCGCAGCGTCGGCTACCGCCAAATCTGGCAATACCTGGACGGCGCCTGCGACCGCGCCACCGCCATCGAACAGGCCATCATCGCCAGCCGCCAACTGGCCAAACGGCAAATCACCTGGATGAACAACCGCCTTGGCCGCGAACTCGCCATCTGCCAGTACGACCCGCTCGCAAACCCCGCCGCACCGCTGCTGGCCGTGGAAAAATACCTGCAACAACCCCAGGCAAAGCCGATATAATTACCATCCGTTAAAGAAACACGAGAACCAGATGAAAAAACACCTGCTCACCCTCCTGCTCCTCGCCAGCGGCGCCCTGGCCGCGCCGACTGCCAGCGTCAGCGGCAACTGGCGCTGCCAGACCGTCAGCTACCAACAATACGGCAACAACTACCTGATCTTCATCGACAAAACCCACTGGCAGCACAAAGAAGACGGCAGCCTGCACGGCGAGGGCAAAGTCGAAGTGCGCATCCACAGCAAGACCAACCCGACCCTGCGCCTCTACTTTGACTACGCCTCGGACGGCAGTTGGCAACAAATCGGCGACCGCCTGCTGATTGAGACCATCAAGCCGCGCTTCGTCACCTCCGGCAAAACCGCGGCGCAACTGCGCCCGGCGGCGGAAAACATCGCACACGACGTCAACAGCAAACCGCAACAGACCGTCGCCTCCAACATCATCTTCGTCAATGCGCGCCAACTCATCCTCGAAGACCGCGAAAGCCACGACTTCACCCGCTGCCGTCGCTGACGGATTCCTGTCCATGAATTCCCGCTCATAAAAAAACCGCCGCTGACCACGGCGGTTTTTTTATGAAATGCACTGAAAAGTATGGCTATATGGTCCGCGCTGGTCATGCGCCGGGGTAATGTGCGCAGCAATGCAGCAGCGGTTTTTCGTCCGTGGTGCGTGCGCAATCCTGTGTCATCCTTGCGATTTTTTCTCGCCGACGTCGGCAGTCCCAATGTTGTCCACAAATTTTGGGGATAAATCGCGGCGGTGGTATTGGTCGGCAGTCATCGTTGCGCGGGTGCGTTATCCACAAATCCAGCGCTGGCGCGGCGGTCGGGATTGCAAGTGGAAAAAGCGCTTTGTTTACCGCAGTCTCTTTTATCCCGATGTTTTTGCTATGTTTTTATCGCGACACCCGCCCTGCACCACGCGGCGCAAACGGCGGTGAATATTGCGTTTTTTGGCAAAACGCGCGAGTTGTCCACCGGGTTATCCACATCCTGCCGGAGCGTTATGGGCTGTTCCCCGCCAGCCGGTTCATTTCCTGGTCGAACTGGTCGCAGCGGTAGCGCCAGGCGTCCTTGTTGTTGGCCGCCAGCGGGCGCGTGCTCGGCAGGCTGACGGTCATCGGGTCGTGCGGGATGTCGTCTATGCGCACTTCGTAGTGCAGGTGGCTGCCGGTGGAGCGACCGCTGTTGCCCAAGTTGCCGATGGTCTGGCCGCGTTTGACGCTGTCGCCGGTTTCCACTTGCGCGGCGGAGAGGTGGGCGTAGCGGGTCTGGTAGCCGTTCGGATGGTCGATGATGACGACGCGACCATAGCCGCCCTGCCAGCCGGAGAAGCGGACGATGCCGTCGCCGGTGGCGTGTACCGCGCTGCCATAGGCGGCCTTGAAGTCGGTGCCTTCGTGCGGGCGGATGATGCGGGTGATGGGGTGGACGCGCATCGGGTCAAAGGGCGAGGTGATGTGGTCGTAGCTCGCAAGCGGGATGCGGTCCATCATCGCCTCGGGCGCATTGCCGTCGTGGTCGTAGTACCAGGTGTTTTTGTTTTCGTGGCGGGCGTACCAGGTGTTGCTGCCGCTCCGGGTGTTAAGGCGCAAGGCGATGATTTTGCTGTTTTTCGGGTCGATTTTGCCGTCTTTTTCGTAGTCGGCGTAGTAGAGGTCGATGTGGGTCAGCGCGCCGTCTTCGAGGCGGTGTTGCAGCGGCTCAAGCTGGGCGACCAGGGTCGGGTTGAAGCCGCTTTTTTGCAGGTGGTACCAGTAGTCGCCGGAAAGCCGCCAGGTTTGATAGTGTTTGATGAAGCGGCCATTGTCGGTGGTTTTCGCCGGTGGTTTGGCGCTCGTGGGCGGGCCGGGGATTTCTTTGGGCGGCGGCGCGGGCGGCTGTGGGGACGGCGGTGCGGCGGGTTCGTCTTCGTAGTCGTCGTCTGCAAAGTCGTCGGTGGTTAGGGCTTCGGGCGGGGTTACGGTATGATGCGCGCTCTTGTATTCGGGCAACCAGAAGTCCGCTGGCAAGAGGGCGTACAGGGCGACGCCGAGGAAGCCGATGAGGGCTATCCACGGCAAGAGGCGTCGTTGGGTGCGGTCGTTATGCAGTTCTGGTGGCATTTTTGTTCCTTTGGCGCGCGTTTGGCGCGCATTTTAGCTTTTTTCGGAGGTTTTTATGGTCGTGGATGAGCAGTTGGCGCTGTTTGGCCGTGGTGCGGTGGATTTTGTCGGCGCGGAGGATTTGCGCGAAAAACTCGCGGCGGGCAAGAAGCTGCGGGTCAAGCTCGGCATGGATCCGACCGCGCCGGATTTGCATTTTGGTCATACGGTGGTGCTGAACAAGTTGCGCCAGTTTCAGGATGCCGGGCATCAGGTGCTGTTTTTGATTGGCGATTTCACCGCACGCATAGGCGATCCTTCCGGCAAGAGCGCGACCCGTCCGCCGCTGTCCACCGAGCAGGTGCTTGCCAATGCGGAGACGTACAAGGAGCAGGTGTTCAAGATTCTTGACCCGGCGAAGACGGAGATTCTTTTTAATTCAAGCTGGATGGAGCCGATGCAGGCAGCGGATGTCATCCGCCTCGCCGCGAAGTACACGGTGGCGCGCATTCTGGAGCGCGATGATTTCCACAAGCGCTATACCGAGGGGCGGCCGATTGCGGTGCATGAGTTTTTGTACCCGCTGACCCAGGGCTATGATTCGGTGGCGATGGAGGCGGATGTGGAGCTGGGCGGCACCGACCAGAAGTTCAACTTGCTGGTTGGCCGCGATTTGCAGCGCGAGTACGGCCAGTCGCCGCAGGCGATTATTACCATGCCGATTCTGGAAGGCCTGGACGGTGTGCAGAAGATGAGCAAGTCGCTTGGCAATTATGTCGGCATTTTTGATGCACCGAACGAGATGTTCGGCAAGATTATGTCGGTGTCGGACGAGCTGATGTGGCGCTGGTTCACCCTGCTCTCGTTCCGCTCAATGGCCGAGATTGAGGCGCTGCAAGCGGAGGTCGCCGCCGGACGCAATCCGCGCGATGTGAAGTTTGAGCTGGCGCGCGAGCTGGTCGCCCGTTTCCACGATGAGGCGGCGGCGGCAGCGGCGCAGGAGGCGTTTGTCAATCGCTTCGCCAGGAATGAAATCCCGGAAGACCTTGAGGAAATCCGTCTGGATGCCCCCGATGGCGCGCTTGGTATCGGCCAGGTACTGAAGGCGGCGGGGCTGGTCAGCAGTACCTCGGAAGGGTTGCGCATGGTCGATGGCGGCGCGGTCAAGATTGACGGCGAGCGCGTCGAAAGCCGCGATTTCAAGCTGGCACGCGGTTTCAGCGGTATCGTGCAAGCGGGCAAACGCCGCATTGTCAAGGTGGTCATCGCATGAGAAAGCTGCTCCTCCTCGGCGCGCTGCTTGCGGGCAGCGCCTTTGCCCAGCCGGTACTGCCCGCGCAGAATGAGAAAGGCGAGACGGCAGCGGTGCCGTTCTCGGTCAATGCGCTCTTTGCCTCTTATAAACCCAGCATCTATCAGGTGCGCACCATCAACACCGCTACGGGTCAGAAAACCAGCATCGGCTCCGGTTTCGTCATCGGCGACGGCAAGATGATTGCCACCAACTACCACGTCATCGCCGACGCGGTAAACAAGGAAAAGCACGAAATCGAGTACATCAGCACCGACGACCGCGAAGGCAAACTGCGCCTGCTCGCGGTGGACGTGGTGCATGACCTCGCCATCGTCGCCGCCGACCACGACCTCGGCAAACCCTTCAAACTGCTCGGCGGCATCCCCGAACAGGGCGAAGCGCTCTACGCGCTGGGCAACCCCGGCGATTTGGGCTTCATCATCGTCGATGGCATCAACAACGGTATCCTGCAAAAAAGCGCGCGCTCGCGCATCCTCTTCTCCGGCGCGATTAACAGCGGCATGAGCGGCGGGCCGACGGTGAACAAGGGCGGCGAAGTCGTCGGCATCAACGTCGAAAGCCAGGGCAACGACATCGGCTTCCTCGTCCCTGCCAGCCACCTTGCCGACCTGCTCAAACAGGCGGAAGGCGGCGCGGTGAACATCAACGAATCCATCGCCGACCAGCTCTTTGCCGACAACGACAAATACTACACCCCGTTTTTCAGCGGCAAATGGAAAACCGCCACCATCGGCCACTTCAAAGTGCCGACCGAAATCGGCGGCGACCTGCGCTGTTGGGACGTCTCGCCCGAAGCCCAACTGGAAGACCTCGCCGTCAGCGAATCCGTCGTCTGCCAGTCCGACCGCACCACCTACATCAGCCGCGACATCCAGATTGGCGTGATGGGCTTCATCTACAGCAACTTCTACGCGCGCGAGCCGATGCTCACCTCGCGCTTCTACCACCTCTACAGCCAGGAATACCGCCTGCCGACCGAACACCGCAGCAGCCGCGACTACGGCGACTTCAACTGCAAGGCGGACTTCGTCAGCATCGGCGGCAAACCCTTCAAAACCACCTACTGCACCCAGCCCTCGAAAAAATTCATCAAGGGCGACGAAGCCGTCTCTGACCTCTACCTCATCGCCGCGCAAATCGGTGAAAAACAACAAGGCTTCACCATCACCCTGATGCTCACCGGCATCCAGGAAAACCTCGGCAAGCGCGTCATGGCACACATACTGGAACAAATCACATGGCAACAGAACTGACCGTCGAAAACCAGGACAACATCTACCGCGTCCACACCTACCCGGTGCGCATCGGCCGCGCCAAAGACAACGACATCATCGTCAAGGCGCCCTTTGTCGCCGACTACCACGCCGTCATCGAACAGGGCGCACAAGGCCTCACCATCCGCAGCCTCGAACAAAGCCACGCCAACGGCGAACGCATCCACACCACCCGCCCGCTCGCCGCCAACACCCTGCTGCAAATCGGCACCGCCACCCTGAAAATCTGGCTTGACCCGGCCAAACCGATGCCGCTCGCCCACAAACAGCGGCGCTGGTGGCCGCTGTTCACCCACCCGGCCGCCGTCGCCGCGTGGTTCATCGCCGCCATCTTCCTCACCATGTGGCAAGGCTACCTCGACAGCCCGCAAAGCTACATCGTCGATTACAACCGCCTCATCACCACCATCATCACCCTGCTCGGTCTCACCTGGATTACCCACACCATGATTCAGCCGCTGGCACGGCGCTACCTCATCCTGCCCGTCCTCGGCCTCGTCAGCGCCTACAGCGCGCTCGGCGACCTCCTCTCCGCCGCCGCCGACTGGTACGGCTTCCAGACCAGCAGCACCAGCGCCGACACCTGGGCGACCATCCTCGGCTTCGCCGGCTTCCTCTGGCTCTACCGCGCCTTTTTGCGCGACCACATCCCGCTCGCCGGCCGCATCCTCTGGCGCGCCACCGTCCTGACCCTGCTGCCGACACTATTGCTCGTCTCCTACAGCTACCTGCGCGAACACGACTTCTACAGCCAGCGCCCCGGCAGCTACCCGGTGTACCAGAACAAACTGCAAAGCAGCATCATGCTCAATAGCCAAATAAAACCAATCAAAAACTTCTTTTCGATTGACAAAAACGAATAACGCGCTACAATGCGCGCCGTTGAAAGTTCCATAACCAACCGGAGAAAACACCATGAGCATTAACATTGGCATCACCGAAGCCCAACGCAAAACCATCGCCGAAGGCCTCGCCAAAGTCCTGGCCGACAGCTACACCCTCTACCTCAAGACCCACAAATTCCACTGGAACGTCGAAGGGCCGATGTTCCGCACCCTGCACCTGATGTTTGAAGAGCAGTACACCGAGCTGGCGACCGCTGTCGATGAAATCGCCGAACGCATCCGCGCGCTGGGCTTCCCGGCACCGGGCTCCTACAGTGAATTTGCCGCGCTGACCGAAATCAAGGAAAACACCGGCAAGCCGGACGCGCTGACCATGATCCGCGAACTGGTCGAAGGCCAGGAAACCGTGGTACGCACCTGCCGCACCCTCTTCCCGGCAGTCGATGAAGCCAACGACGAAGCCACCGCAGATCTGCTCACCAACCGTATGCAAACCCACGAAAAAGCCGCGTGGATGCTGCGCGCGCTGCTGGAAAAATAAACCGGCACACACCCCAATACGAATAACGACACACACTCGCCAAAACCCGCCGCCAGGCGGGTTTTGTTTTGCCTGCGTTTGACAAAAGCCGCCCCTGCGGCAAACCGCGCTGCGGGCTTTACCCTGCGGGGGCAGGTTGGGGGGCTTATCCGCCGAATGGTATAGCCATCCACCGAAAGTTTCAGACAAGGC
>NZ_CALJAH010000244.1 GCF_938028185.1 uncultured Cardiobacterium sp.
ATCTACAGCGAAGACGCGCGCGTCCACGCCGACAACATCAGCCTGAGCAAACAGGCGAACATTGAAGGCAAGGCGAACCATGCCGGCAGTATCAGCATCCAGGCGGACAACACCGGCACCCTGCACGCGACCATCAACGACGGTGACAACGTGGACAACAGCAAACCCGTCAGCTACCAGTGGTATGCGGGCAATGATGCCATTGCAGGCGCGACCGGGGCGGATTACACCCCGACCGGCCAGGCTACGGGCATCACCGTGCGCGCGACCTACACCGACGGCAACGGTCATGTGGAAAGCATCGTCAGCCCGCTGGCAGGCGCTGGCAAAGGCGGCAGCAACCACCCCGGCAGCGTTACTATCAGCGGCGAACCGCGCGAAGGTGCCCAGCTCACCGCGCAGGTTAGCGATGACGATGGCTTTGATGCCAATGCCGTCCAGTACACCTGGCTGCGTGATGGCACGCCAATCGACAACGTCAAGGGCGACACCTACCGCCTCACCAAGAACGATGTCGGCCACCAAATCAGCGTGCAGGCGTACTACCACGACAAAGCCGGGCATGAAGAAAACAACGTCATCAGCGCGAAAACCACGAAAATCGTCGAAGCCGATGCCAACCTGCCGCCGCAGGACAACCACGCCCCGACTGGCAGCGTTACCGTCAGCGGCTTGGCGCAGGCGGGTTCTACCCTGCACGCGGGCAACACCCTCGCCGACGAAGACGGCATGGGTGAGGTCAAATACCAGTGGCTGCGTGACGGCAAGGCGATTGACGGTGCAACCGGCAGCGCTTACACGCTGACCGCCGAGGACGTCGGTCACGGCATCAGCGTCAAGGCGAGCTACACCGACCAGAAAGCGCACGACGAAAGCAAAGACAGCCTTTCCAGCCTGAAACCGGCGGAAGCGGGCACGGCGCCGAGCTATAACTACGACTACGGCGAATCGACGATGGACTGGGCAGGCTTCAAATGGGTAGCGCGCGGCGGCGGCTTCAAAGAAAGCGGACCGCAGGCGAACAGCCAATGGTCGAAAGCCAACGCGCATCTCGACGGCAGCAACATGGATCTCTCCATCACCAATGCTGACGGCCACACCCCGGTTGCCTCCGAAATCGTCTCCACCCGCGCCATGGGCTACGGCACCTACGAAGCGACCTTCCACGCGGACTTCAGCAAATTCGACAAATACAGCGTCTTCGGCTTCTTTACCTTCGACTGGTCGCAAGACAAAGTGGATGACGGCTACCGCGAAATCGACGCCGTGGAAATCTCGCGTTGGGGCGACAGCGTGCTGAAAGGCACGACCACCTACTACCCCTACACCAGCGAAAAAGGCGTGCATCCGCAGCCGGACAGCGTCTGGCCGGAAAACTGGACGCACGGCACCGTCAAACTAGAGTGGACACCGCAGAAAATCAGCTGGACACTGCGCAACGCCGACACCGGCGAAGAAGTCACCAAAGACATCACCAGCGACATCGTCAAACCGGCGAACCAACAAATGCACTTCAACCTGTGGACATACAAACCGGGCAAAGACACCAAGACTGACGGCTGGCAAGACTCCGCTGCGACCGACCCGCAGAAAGTCACCCTCGAATCCTTCAGCTACACCCCGCTGAAAGACGACGGCAGCAACCACTCCAACAC
>NZ_CALJAH010000245.1 GCF_938028185.1 uncultured Cardiobacterium sp.
CTTTGTGCGAGCGGCAGGCTGAAATTGCCGAGGCCGCAGAAGAAATCCAGCACCCGTTCGCCTGGCTGGAAGTCCAGTGCGGCGAGCGCGATGGCGACCAGTTCGCGGTTGAGTGCCTTGTTCACCTGGGTGAAATCGTCCGGCGCGTAAGGCAGGGTGAGGTCGTAAGCGGGCAAGGCGTAGGCAAGTGGCGGCGCGGCGGCGGGATGTTTGGTGACGCGGTCGCGCCCGCTTTGCAGCCAGATTTGCCACGGCTGCGCCGCAGTTTCGTTCCAGCGGGCGGCAGTTGCGGCGACGAGGCGGTCGCCAATGGCGTCTTGCAGGCGGATGCGCAACACGGTCACGCCGTCGCCTTCGCTAATATCCACGCCGTGAATGGCGGTCTGTTGCGCGAGTTGGCGGCACAGGGCGCGGATGTCGGGCAGACGGGCAGAAATCGCCTGCGGCAGGGTGAGGCAACGCTCAATATTGACCACGCGCGCCGAGGCGCGACCGCGGAAGCCAAGCACCTGGCGGGCATCGTCCCAGGCGAGGCGGGCACGCGAGCGGTAATGCCACGGGTCGCCGCTGATGGCGGGCAGGGCGCGCGTCGGCACGGTTTTGCCGATGCGGGCGAGTTGCTCCAGCCAGACGCTTTCTTTGAGGCGGTGTTGTGCGGTATCGCTCGCGTGTTGCAGCGCGCAACCGCCGCAGTCGTCGTAATGGGTGCAGGCGGGAGCAATGCGGTCGGGCGAGGGGGTGAGAATTTGTACGGTTTCGGCTTCGAGAAAGCGTTTTTTGTCGGCGATAATGCGGGCGACAACGCGCTCGCCGGGCAGGGCGCCGCCGACAAAGGCGGTTTTGCCGTCGTGCCGGGCAACGCCGCGGGCGTTGTAGTCGAAGCCGTCAATGTCGAGTGTGAGCGTTTTCATGGCGGGCAAAATTAAAGCCCCGTTGGCACGGGGCTTTTTCGGGTTGTGCGCTTAGCCGCGGCGTTCGGCTTCGATTTTGCGCAGGTAGTCGTAGATTTTGTCTTTCAGCGCGAGTTTTTCGCGTTTTTTCGACTCGATGTCCTGATGGCTGTTCGCCGAGACGGCAGCATCGCTTTCCATGCGGTTGATTTCTTCGTCGAGGGCGTTGTGCTCGTTGAACAGGCGGGCAAAGTGGTTGTCACTCTGGCGCAGTTCGGCAATCAGGTCGCGGTATTCATGTAACATGACGGTTTCCTTTATGTTGTTGGGCCTGGCTGCAATTTTAGCTTATTTGACCCGCTTTGGGTATAGCAACCACGCGGCCTGGCGGGTTTTGAAAAGGTAAGTTTCCATTTGTTTGCGCTTTGTGAATAATGGCGCCGTTTTCCGCTACCGGAGTAGGGTTATCAAGACTGTAATCGCCCCCATTGCCGCCCCCGCGCCGCGCTATTTTCACGGGCTGGACGAGTTGCGCGCGGCGCTGATGCTGATTGGCGTGTTTTGGCACGCGGCGGCGGTGTTGTCGCCATTTGCGGCGTTTGTCTATGCCAGTCCGTATCATCAGAGCATGGCGCTTTATGCGTCGATTTATCCTGAGCATTTGTTCCGTATGGAGGCTTTTTTTATGGTCTCCGGTTTTCTCGCGCAAATGACGCTTGCGCGCAAGGACAAGCAGGTTTTTTGGCGGGCGCGTCTGAAACGGGTATTGGTGCCGCTGCTGCTTGGCTGTCTCGGCGTCAATTTTGTGTTGCAGGTCTTCGGCAGTATTTTCATGGATTATCAGTGGGCGCATTATGATTTGTGGCGCTGGGTCATGCACGGCTGGTTTTTGATTTGCCTGATGGTATTCGCCACGATAGATATGCTGCTGCCGCGCGGGGTGTTTGCCCGCATGGGACTGTTGCCCTGCCTGCTGGTGGTCACGATTGGCTGGCTGGGTTACGCCGCATTGATTTACTGGAATGGGGAATCATGGAATTTGGGTGGCGACATCAGCACTTTATATAATTTCTTTGTGCTGCATGGCGTGCAGTATTATCCGTTTTATTTCGCCGGCTCCCTGCTCTATTTTCATCAGGATATTCTCGATAAAATCAGTCATCGCGCCTTGTGGGGGCTTGCCTTGTTGGCATTGGTCACCACCGCACTGACTTATGTGAACGGTCTGCATTTTTATGAGCCGTTCCCGCCGGATACGGAAGGCATGATTTTGCAGCGGCTGAATCAGATGGTGTCCTCCGGCTCAATTGCTTTTTTGTTGTTCTGGTATTTTTATCATGTGCAACGCGAGGCGAATCGTGTGGTGCGCTATTTGATCAATTCCGCCATTGTCATTTATTTGGTGCATCACCCGCTGGTGATTATGCTCGGCTGGATGCTGGATGATCCGGGATTATCCAATTCGCAGTATTATTTGTTGCTGCTGACGCTGACGTTTGTCTTTTCGTATTTGTGTTATGAAGGCGTGCGCCGTATTGGCTGGCTGCGAATAACGTTTGGCCTGAAAGGTTAGCCCGCCCATTGTTGCCACGCATGAAAAAAGCCGGAAGGTTTCCGGCTTTTTATTTTTCTGCTTGTCAGATAAAGCGGTTCATCAGCAGCAGGTTGATAATGGTGCCTTCGGCGCGCGGGTCGCTTTTCGGGTCGAAGCGTTCGTAGCGCAGGCTGTCTTGCGGGGTGACACGCCAGCCTTGCAGGCTGAGGCCGTCGCCGGGTTTGCCGACCAGCGTCAGGACAAGCGCGCCGTTGCGCACCAGACACATTTTGTAGAGGTTGAGCGCGGGGTCCTGGCCGATGTTGAGCTCAACGCCGTATTCAACGCAGCGGCTGGCGTTGTCGTATTTGGGCGCGGGCGCGAAACTTTTCCAGCGCACCGCTTCGCTGCCGGTGAGACCGCTTTCCTGATTGAGGATGTCAAGGTCTTCGCTGATGCCCTGGCGGATGCGGGTCGGGTCAATGGGGATGTTGTCATCGACGTAGCCCGCCGGGCGGTAACTCAGTTGGGCGAAGACGCTGCCGTCGCCGCCATCCGGCACGGCGATGGCGATGATGTCGTCCACGCCGCCCAGGTGTTCGTTGATGAATTGTTGTTTTTGGCTGTCGTTCAGCACTTTCCAGCCTTTCGGCGGGGTCAGGGTTGCGATGTCGTTCATGGTTGTTCCTCGCTGGCAGGCCAGCTGTAGCCGATTTTTTCTGCCCAGGTGTTGATGATGTGGCAGAAGATGTCGGCGGTGAGTTCTGCGTCGTATTTGGCGCCGTGCGCTTTTTCGCTGTCGTAGTCAAAGCCGCCCTGGCGGGCGATGCGCGCCAGCACGGTCTGGCCGTAGGCAAGCGCGCCCAATGATACGGTGTCAAGGACGCTGAAGGGGTGAAAGGGGTTGCGTTTGTAGTCGGTGCGTTCGGCAAAGGCGTTGATGAAGCCGAGGTCGAAGGTGGCGTTGTGGCCGACGAGGATGGAGCGCGTGCATTCTTGTTGTTTTTGGTAGGCGCGGATTTCGTCGAAGAAGCGTTCGGCGGCCTTGTCTTCCTGATACGCCGGGCGCAGCGGGTGATAGGGGTCAATGCCGGTGATTTTCAGCGCTTCGGGGTCGATGTTCGCGCCGGGAAAGGGGTGGATGTGGTAGTGGATGGTGTGGGTGCGGCAGAGGCGGTTGTTGTCGTCGAAATTGACCAGCACCGCCGCGACTTCGAGCAGCGCGTCTTTTTTGGCGTCAAAGCCGCCGGTTTCGACGTCGATGACTACGGGCAGGAAACCGCGAAAGCGCTGGCTGATGAGGGTGGGATTCATGGGGTGTTCCGGGGGGATTCGCGCGGCATTCTACACGTTCGGGCTTTGTGCCGCCGGGGTCATCGCTTCGCGGAAGTAGCGGTAGGCGGCGGCGGTGTATTGCCACATCGAGGCGATGGTGAGGATGGCGGCGATGATGAGCAGTACCTGGCCGATACGCCAGATGGGCAGGCCGAGCCAGGGTTCGCGAAAGATGAGGAAGCCCATCGAGAACATTTGCACGGTGGTTTTCCATTTGCCGATTTTGGCGACCGCGACCACGCCGCGATGGCCGATGCCGCTCATCCATTCGCGCAGCGCGGATATCCAGATTTCGCGGCCAATGACAATCAGCGCGCACAGCATCAGCCAGACGTGCGGGTTTTGCTGGACGAGGACAATCAGCACGGCGGCGACCATCAGTTTGTCCGCCACCGGGTCAAGAAACGCGCCGAATGCGCTTTCTTCCTTGAGATGCCGCGCCAGCCAGCCGTCGAGAAAATCGCTGATACAGGCGACGGTATAGACCCACAGCGCCAGCCACTGCTGCCAGCTTTCCGGGTGGAAATAGTAGGTAATGATAAACAGGGGAATGAGCGCCACCCGCAGAATGGTGAGTTTCATCGCCCAACCGCTGAAGAATTTTTTGAAAGTGGCATTCATCGCTTATCCCTCGTGTAAAACAGCATAAATTTCCTTCGCCAGCGCCTCGCTGACGCCCGGCACCTTCGCCAAATCCTCAACGCCCGCGCGGCGGATTTGCGCCAGACCGCCAAAGTATTTTAGCAGCGCCTGCCGACGTTTGGCACCCACGCCGGGGATTTGTTCCAGCAGCGAGCGCTTGCTGTTTTTCGCCCGCCCAGCGCGGTGGCCGGTGATGGCGAAGCGGTGTGCCTCGTCGCGGATTTGCACGATGAGCTGCATCGCCTGACTGTCCGACGGCAAATAGCGCGGCACGTCTTCATGCGGAAACCAGAACTGCTCCAGCCCCGCCTTGCGCCCCTGCCCCTTGGCGACGCCGACCAGATGCACGCCGCTGATGCCCAGCTCGTTAAACACCTCCACCGCCTGCCGCAACTGCCCCTTGCCGCCATCAATAAACAGCACATCCGGCAACACGCCGTCTTCCTTCTGAATGCGCTCAAAACGGCGGCTGACCGTCTGGCGGATGGCGGCATAATCATCGCCTGCCGTCACCTCGCGGATATTGTAGCGGCGGTAATCGCTTTTCAGCGCGCCGCGCCGGTCAAAGACCACGCACGACGCCACCGTCGCCTCGCCCTGGGTGTGGCTGATGTCGATACACTCCAGCCGTTCCGGCACATCCGGCCAGGCAAACGCCTCGGCCAGCGCGGCAAACCGCTGCTGCATCGTCAGTTTGCCGGAAAGGCGCAGCCCCAGGCTCAATTTCGCATTTTCCTCCGCCATTTCCAACCACTTGCGCCGTGCCTCACGCGGCTTGGCATTGAGCGACACCTTGCGCCCGCTCTTCTCGCCGAGCCAGGCGGCAATCGTCGCGCCGTCCTCCAGCGCATGACTAATCACGAGCTGCGGCGGCGCGCTTCGCTCATGATAAAACTGCGCAATAAACGCGGCGAGAATCTCCGCCTCCGGCGCCTCCTCCGGCAACTTCGGAAAAAACGCCTGCGAACTCACATTATGCCCGTCGCGGAAAAACAGCACCTGCACGCACGCCTCGCCATAAGCCGTCGCCACCGCCAGCACATCCGCATCCGCCTCGCCCGCGACCATATGCTGCTTCTCGGTAATCTTGCGCAACTGCACCAACTGATCGCGCAACAGCGCCGCCTGCTCATACGCGCGCGCCTCCGCCGCCGCCTCCATCTTTGCCGTCAATTCCTGCAACAACACCTCGCTGCGGCCATTCAAAAAATCGCGGGTATGCGCCACCGTCTCCGCATAGGCTTTCTTGTCAATATAGCCCACGCACGGCGCATAACAGCGCTCAATCTGATACTGCAAACAGGGACGGCTGCGCGTGGCAAAAAAACTGTCCTCACACTGGCGCACACGGAATACCTTGGCGAGCACCTCCAGCGAATAACGCGCCGCCTGCACATTCGGAAACGGCCCGAAAAACTCGCCCTGCTTGCGCGCGCCGCGATGCAGCGAAAGGCGCGGAAACTCATGCGCCGACAAGACAATATACGGATAAGATTTATCATCGCGCAGCAGAATATTGAAACGCGGCAAATGCGTTTTGATCAGATTATTCTCCAGAATCAGCGCTTCCGTCTCCGTATGGGTAATCGTCGTATCAATATCGACCACCTGCTTCATCAAGGCGCGCGTCTTCGCGCTCATGCCGCTGTCGCGGAAATAACTGGAAAGCCGGTTGCGCAAATTCTTCGCCTTGCCGACATACAGCACCTTGCCGTCGGCATCGCGCATCTGATAAACGCCCGGCAACGTCGCCACATGACTCAAAAAAATCTTCGGATCAAAAAGCCGGGATTGCTGCTCGCTCATAAAAACTGACTGAAATAAAAACGTAGGGTGGAGCTTGCCCCACCATCAAAAAACCAATACCGCTTCACGACAAAAACCTCAAAATCGCAAGCCGGGCAAATGCCCGATCTGCACCATGGTGGGGCAAGCCCCACCCTACATCTATTTACATACACCAAGAGCGCTCAGCTGTATGTAAGAGCCTGTTCAAAATCCCGGTTATCCACACAAATTTGAATTGCTACGCCGAA
>NZ_CALJAH010000246.1 GCF_938028185.1 uncultured Cardiobacterium sp.
ATTGAGCTGGATGCCCTGCGGCAGGGGCAGCGGGCAGCCGTCGGGTTGGCCGATGGCGGTGCGGGCGGCGAGCAGCAGTGCCAGTAATGGCATGATGGTTTTCATGGTGTCTCCGGTTTACATACAAGGTAGCGGGGATCGTGTATGTAAATGGTGATTTATGGCGGATAGTGGACGTTTTGGCATTGGTGGTATGCGGGCTAACCCCATCCCCAGCCCCTCCCCCACCGGGGGAGGGGAGCCGGATACATACAGGGTAGCGGGGGAGGTGTATGTAAACGGGCGCTAAATCGCCCAGCCCGGTTCGGAGCTGACGCTTTGCTGTTTGCGCACGTATTGTTCGACCGCCTCGCGCGTCGCCCCCGGCACGATGCGGTCAATCAGGTCATAGTGGAAGGCGCGCAGCCGCATTTCGTTGTGCCAGACGAGGTAGGTGTTGAAAATCGGCATCCAGCGCTCCAGCGGGAACATCGCGAGATCGCTGTCCTTGTCCGCATCAAACGCCATGTCGGCGATGACGCCGATGCCCAGCCCCTGACGCACATAACTTTTGATCATCTCCGCGTTGCGCGCGGTCAGCACGATGCGCGCCGCAAGCCCCCGCCCCGCCATCGCCCGCGCCAGCGCCGACGGCTCCTTGTGCGAGGTGACATAGGTAATCAGCGGGTAGGGGGCGAGGCTGGTCAGGCCTTCAAACGGCTTCTGCGTGATGGCGTGGTCGCGCGGTGCCACCGCCACCGCCGACCAGCTTTCCGCCGGCAGCATGAACAGGCCGCGCAGCAGCAGGTTGTACGGCGTCAGGTCGCTCGCGGAAAACCAGGCGAAATCGGCATCGCGCTCCTGCACCATTTGTAAAATCTGCGCGTTGGTGCCTTCGATGACGTTCATCGGCAACTGCGGGTAATCGTGCTGAATGGCGGGCAGAATCTGCACCAGACGGTTATGCGCCAGCGTGTGCGTGGTGGCAATGGAGAGCTGCGACAATGCGAACAGGTTATGGTGCTCGCTCAGGCGGGCGATGTTGTCCATCGCCACCATAATCCGCTCGATGTCCGGCATCATCGCCTCGCCGACCTCGGTCAGACCGATGAACGCCTTGCGGTTGCGGCGGAAAATCGGCGCGCCCAGCAGCTCCTCCGCCATCTTGACCTGCTTGCTCACCGCCGGTTGCGACATATGCAGCACCTCCGCCGCCGCCGTCACATTGAACCCGGACTGCACAATCGCCGCAATGCACTGTAACTGCTTGAATTTCATCCGCTCACCCTCGCCAAAAAACAACCCCCATGCAAAAAACATACCAATATAGCCATATACCCAAAGCCTCAGACAAGGCGCGCCGCCGAAGACAGTACGCCTTTGTACGGCGCGGGTTTCCCTAAAAAATGGCTCCGCCATTTTTTAGGGTGCCCGGTCAGGCGGCGCAACACAGTATGAGGCTTTAGGGGGATGGCTAACGGCGCGGCATCTTACCCCGCCACGCCCCTCCCGCCTATAACCAAAACGGGGGGTGCTTATGCCAAAAAGGCATAACGCGCCCCGGCGAAGCGTATTACCATGCGCCCCGTCACAAACCACAAGGAAACACCTCCATGAAATACAACAGCGTCCTCGACACCATCGGCAACACCCCGATCATCCGCATCAACCGCCTGGCGCCGAAACACGTCCAGCTCTACGTCAAAACCGAATCACGCAACCCCGGCGGCTCGGTCAAAGACCGCCTCGCCTACGCCGTCATCAACGACGCCGAAAAACGCGGCGTACTCAAACCCGGCCAAACCGTGGTCGAAGCCACCTCCGGCAACACCGGCATCGCGCTGGCGATGGTCTGCGCCGCCAAAGGCTATCCGTTTGTCGCCGTCATGACCGAAACCTTCTCCGTTGAGCGGCGCAAACTCATCCGCAGCTTCGGCGGCAAAGTCATCCTCACCCCCGCCGCCGAGCGCGGCGTCGGCATGGTCAGAGTCGCCAAAGAGCTGGCGGAGAAAAACGGCTGGTTCCTCGCCGACCAGTTCGCCAACCCCGCCAACCCGCAATACCACCGCGAAACCACCGCTGCCGAAATCCTGCGCGACTTCGCCGGTGAGCGCCTCGACTACTTCGTCAGCGGCTACGGCACCGGCGGCACCATCTCCGGCACCGGCGAAGTGCTGAAAGCGGCACGCCCGGACCTCAAAATCGTCGCCACCGAACCGGTGAACGCGCAACTGCTCGCGGGCAAAGACTGGGCGCCGCACAAAATCCAGGGCTGGACGCCGGACTTCATCGCTAAAACCATGAACCAAAACATCTACGACTACCTCATCCCGGTTGGCGACGAAGAATCCCGCGACACCGCCTTGGCACTCGCCGCACAAGAAGGCATCTTGACCGGTATCTCCGGCGGCGCGACCTTCAACGCCGCGCTGCAATTTGCGCAACAGGCGGAAGAAGGCTCGGTCATCCTCGCCATGCTCCCGGACGGCAGCGAACGCTATATGTCCACCTTCCTCTTCGAGAGCATCAACGAAGGCTCGGACGACCATCTCCTCCCCTGATTCTTCTTATACCTTTACCTTTACTACACTCCTGTATCTGTTTGCCGGTCGCCAGACCGGCTTTTTTTGCAAGCCTGCTCCGTAGTCAAAGTGATAAATACGCATTGTTTTTACATGATTTTTGCTGATTGATAAAAAAACCTGCGACACGCATAATCCAGTACCAATCATCAACCCGACGCAACCGGAGGCATCATGCAACTGCGTTTATCCGTACTGGCTACAATCTGCGCCACATCTATCCCTGCCATTTCCCTTGCCGAACCGCCGCCACCTGCGTGGTCTTATAGCGGCAAAGACAGCCCGGAACACTGGGGCGATATCAGCCCGGTGTATGCCACCTGCAAATCCGGCAAGAACCAATCGCCTGTTGATCTGTCTGCCGTGCAGGCACACACAGACAATAGCGCTACATTCCATTACGAGCCGCTGCACTATACCGTTGAGAATAACGGAAAAACCATCAAGGCAACCCCGGCAGAAAACGTGCAGGCACTGCAACTGGGCGACAAAAAATTTACCTTCCGGCAATTCCATTTCCATACGCCAAGCGAGCATACCTTTTTGCAAAAATATTTCCCGATGGAAGCGCATTTCGTGCATAAAGCCGACGATGGTGCATTGGCAGTATTGGGCGTGATGTTTGTCGAAGGCGAAGAAAACCAGGCATTGCAGCCCTTGCTGGCGCAAAAATTACAGAGTGGGGAAAAATATACTCTCACCGAAATACTGGACATCACGCCGCTGTTTCCGCAGGGGCTTGAACATTTCCGTCTCAACGGCTCGCTTACAACCCCGCCCTGTAGTGAAGGCGTAAACTGGGTGGTCTTCAAAACCCCGGTAAATGCCAGCAAAATGCAATTGGAAGCGATGCGGGCAATGATTGGCCAAAATAACAATCGCCCGCTACAGCCATTGAATGCACGAATTGTGATAGAAGAATAAAAAGTAAAGTACAGAAAAAAAGAAAGCTGCACGGAAAAGTGCAGCTTTCTTTATTTATACGACAATGGACTATTCATCCATGAGCCATGCCACCGCTTCAATTTTGTGGCCGTCCAAATCGCGGACGAAGCAGCCGTAATACTCCTTGCCGTAATGCGGGCGCGGACCGGGCGCGCCTTCGTCCTTGCCTCCGGCGGCGAGGGCGGCGGCGTAAAAGGCATCGACTTCGGCGCGGCTGGTGGCGAAAAAGGCGACGTGGACGCCGTTCGCCGTCGCCGCTGGCTGGCCGTCATGCGGGCGCTGTATCCAAAATTCAGGGTAGGCACGCCCATAAGCCACCGCCTGATGCTCGCTCAAATCGAGGGTGCGGCGGATGTTAAGCGTCGCCAGCACTTTGTCGTAAAAGGCGACGGCCTGCGCGAAGTGGTTGGTGCCCAATGAGACATGGGAGAGGATGCTGGGGTTTTCGTTCATGGATTGGCTCCGGTGGGGGGTTAAGAAAAGGGTTTCAGGCATTGTTGCCATCGCTGGCGAGCGGCAGCCAGATGTCGGTCAGCAGCTCCTGCGGCGGCGTGGTTTTGCAGTCGTTGCGGTATTCTTCGATGCAGGGCGCGTCGGCGACTTGCAACGGCGTGTTGAGCAGCCAGTCGCGGTAGAGCCAGTCGTAGGCGCGGTGCAGTTCGGCATAGGCACCGCGATGGTGCAGTACGGCGTAGCGTCCGCCCGGCAGCAGTCGCCGGGTGAAAGGAGCGGCGACTGGCGCATCGCCAGTGTAAATGGCGACTTCGGCACGCAGCGCGGTGGCCGGGCAGGCGTCGGGGTCGTCGTAATAGATGCCGAAGTAGCGCGCCTGTGCGGCGGGCAGTTGACCGCGCAGGGTGAGCAGGCTTTCAGCGTGGCTGAGGGTCGCGCCGATGTTCATGTAGTCGCCGTGGTGCGGCAGGATGGCGACCGGCAACGGCGCGATGTCGCGGATTTCCAGCGGGTACGCGCTGGTTTCAACCGGCGCCGGGGCAGGGCAGGGCGCGCCGCCACGGGCGCGGTAGTCCTGCGGGTGCTGGCCGTAGGCTTCGCGGAAGATGCGGATGAAGGACTGGGCGTTGCCGCCGTAACCGCAGGCGCGGGCGATCTCCGCCAGCGGTTTGTCGCCGCTGAGCAGCAGGTGCGCGGCGTGGTGCAGGCGGATGCGTTTCAGGGTTTCGGCGATGGTTTCGCCCATGACCACGCGGTAGATGCGGTGCCAGTGACAGGGCGAGAGGCAGGCGATGTCGGCGAGGCGGGCAAGGTCGATTTCGTGCGGGTAGTGGCAGTGCAGGTATTGCAGCACTTTGGCGAAACGGGCTTCGTTGTATTCGGGGTGGCGCATGGGGTTCTCCTTGGCGCGCATTATGCGGGCGC
>NZ_CALJAH010000247.1 GCF_938028185.1 uncultured Cardiobacterium sp.
CAAACCGAAATTCTGCTTTTTCAATTATTTGCTGCCCTCACCCCAGCCCTCTCTCTTGCTGCGCAAGCAATACTTGTCGCTACGCGAGCTGTTCCAGTCTCCCGTTGCGGACTTCGCCTGCAGGAGATGGAGCATTTGAATATCCCCTTAACATCCACCAACCCACTATACATACACCATAGTCGCTACCCCGTATGTAAATCACCCCTTTAACCACCATGCCAAAAACCCTACTCCTCGGCAGCAGCACCCTCCTCATCCTCCTCGCCTGCCATTACCTCTACCGCGCCTCACCGCAACAACACTGGCCGGGCGCGCCACCCGATCCTGCCCGCGCCCGCCGCCTCGCCTGGCGTTACGCCCTCGCCGCCCTGCTGCTCAACACCCTCACCCTCAGATCCGGCCTCATCCTCTACCTGCCGAGCCTCGCCGCCAATTTCCTCGTACTGCGCACCGACAAAAGCCGCCGCCGCGCCTGGCTGGACAGCCACAACCTGCTCGGCATCACCAGCCTGCCCTTCCACCTCATCATCGCCGCCACCACCGTCGTCTTCGCCTTTCACGACCTCATCTACGACGGCATGGACACACTCCTCCCCGAAGCGCAGCGCATGGGCGGCTACGCCCCCCGCCCTGGCGGCGAGCCCGTCCCGCCCGACTTGAGCCGCCTCAAACTACCGGAAGAACTACAAACCCTCGCGCAAAAACACCGCGCCGACTACCGCGCCGACAGCATTACCTACCGCAACCTTGACCGCCCGGCGCTGGCAAGCGCCTACCAGCTCGGCAGCGTCGGCGGTATGCGCAGCGCCATCCACATCGCCAACCCCTACGACGGCCGCGAACGCTACACCAACCTTGCCACCGACCCCTACACCACATAAGCGACGGCTACTTTCACCTGCACTTTGGCGACTACGGCGGCAGCATCGTCCGCGCCGCCTACTTCCTCCTCGGCCTCATGGGTGCGGCGCTCTTCTACACCGGCAACCTGCTCTGGCTGGACAAACGCCCGCCCCGCCGCGACAAAACCGCCGCCGCATTGCCCGCCTCCCGCCAGGCCGCACACATCATGGCCGCGCTCACCCTCGGCATCAGCTGGGGCTGCATTGCCGGCATCGCCGCCGCCTTCCTCGCCGCGCGCTGGTTGCACCCGCTGCCGCTCGCCCCGCAAACCACCCTCACCTCCGCTTACTACACCACCTTCCTCGCCGCCATCGCCTACAGCCAATGGCAAGGCGAGCAACAGCGCGGTGCCACTCATCCGCCTGAGTGCCTGGCTGACCCTCGCCATCCCTGCCACCACCGCCCTGGGCGCGCTTGGCCTGCCGCCGCTCTTTGCCCGCAGCGACACCCTCGGCGTGGACGCGACCGCCCTTGCCCTCGGCCTTGCCCTGCACCACACCGCCCGCCTGACCGCCAAACGCCTTGCACTCGCCCCGCCGCATAGCATCTGGCATCACGCCCCAAACCAAAACCCCGGCCTCTGACCGGGGTTTATAGCCATCCAACGCGTAAAATTTTGCAGGTTGGGTCAAGCGTATTTGCCAATATTCCCGCCGCTCTGCCCCCTCCCCCTGTGGGGGAGGGTTGGGGTGGGGTTCGCCAGTTTTCCTACTGATGCCCAATAGTCATGGCCGACCCGCGAAACTTGTGCCTCGCCAGCAGATTACGAAGGGTCGGAAGGAGAAAGGCCGTGTTGTCTCAACCATTCAATGGCGTCGGCATAGTTGCGTTTGGCGGCACGACGCATATGCCTGACCGCCTTGTCCGGCTCACTCCGATATTCATAAATGATGCCCAGCCAATAATCCGACTGGTAGATACCCTGGGCGGCCGCCCGTTTGTACCAAACAACGGCCTGTTTCAAATTGCGCTTGGTGATTCTCCCCTTGCGGTACTCACAGCCCAAATTGTGCTGGGCGATGGCATAACCGTCCCGCGCCGCCTGACGATAGAGGCGCATGGCGCGTTCGGGGTCGGCGGCGACGCCTTCGCCGTCGGCATAGCAAATCGCCAGATTGTTCACGCCGTCAACATCACCCTTTTGGGCAGCGCGACTGTTCCAGTAAAACGCTTTTGCCGCGTCTTTTTTGCCCAGCCAGCCGTTGCTGTAGGCCAGCCCCATCTGCACCATGCTGCGCGCAGAGCCGATTTCGGCCGCCTCGGAAAAACAGCGCACAGCATTGACATAATCCCGCCCTGCCTTGAAGCGCTTGCCCTCCTCGTACAACGCCTCGGCGCGGCGTACCCGCCGCTGATATTCCTGCTGGCGCGCGCGGCGCAGCCGGGTTTTCTCCTCGTACTGGCGAACGCGCTGCTGTTTTTCCGCCGCGATTTGCGCTTTCCGCTCGGCCTTTTCAATGGCGCGTTCGGCGCGTTTTTCCTCGCGTTTTGCCTGTTTGCGCGCTTTCGCCGCCTGTTTCTCTTCCTCGGCAAGGAATTTGGCGAGCTCTTTCGCTTCCAGCGCGGCGCGCTCCTTTGCCGCCGCATGGGCGGCCTGGTCTTCGGCTTCGCGCCGGGCGCGTTCGGCAATCAACTGCTCCGGCAGGATGAAGGTGTCGTAGAGCCACTGCGCTACCGTCTCGGCGTGTTGCAAGTTGGCCGCCGCGTCGGCGGGGTCTTCGTGCAGGTCATGCACGGCCTGGTTGCCCTTGACGCGCAGCTCGTTGAGGGTGTCGATAATTTTTTCCGGCGCGAGCAGCTTGTAATCAAGCAGCCGCAGCACATCGAGCGGGGTATCCAACCCGCCGGTGTCCAGTTGCCAGCGCTCCGCCAAATATTGCAGCACCGCTTCGCCGAACTGGCGCAGGCGGATGAGGACGATATTGGGCTCTTGCGGATACAACGCCACCGCCGACTGCGCGAGTCGCGCCAGTTGCGGGGCATCTTCAAAATGATCAAGCAATGCTAATCGGGTAAACATGGGTTCTCTCTGGTTGTGAATGACTGGTGATGGTGAACAGCCCGCCCAGGTATTTATGCCCGGCGTTTTTTTTATTGTCGGTCATGAATGGCCGACCGGCAAACTTGTCGTCCGCTTGGTTTGTAGGTCGGGCATTTATGCCCGACATTTTTTGGTGTCGGCCATGAATGGCCGACCTACGAACTGCTTTGCGAGGATTGCTCTATAGCCCCCTACACCCGCTCACCCCGAGCCGCGACGATGCCGTTGCCCCATTGCATCAGCGCATTGAGCACCGGCACAACGCTGCGGCCAAAATCCGTCAGCGCGTATTCGCTGCGCAGCGGCGGTTTCTCGCCAAACACCGTGTGGCAAATCAGCCCGTCCGCTTCCAGTTGCCTGAGCTGGCGGTTCAGCGTCGCCTCGGTCGCGGCAAGCAAATGGCGGTGCAATTCGGCAAAACGTTTGCTGCCGTCCTGCAGATGATAAAGAATCACCGCCTTCCATTTGCCGCCGACCAAGTCCATCGCCAGACTGACCGGGCAAGGGTACACCTTGCCGTTCAGGCGGACAAAATCGCTCATACATTCGTCTTTCATATATAACCTGTTCAAAAGGATAGCTCTTGTTCCCCGGCAGACGCGCGCCGATACTGCCCGTCATACCCACACCGGAGAACCCCATGAAACCCCTCGTCGCCATCGCTGGCGCGACCAGCAAACAGGGGCGCAGCGTCGCCACTACCCTGCTGCGCAACGGACAATACCGCGTGCGCGCACTGACCCGCAACCCTGCTGCGCCGCAGGCACAAGCCCTCGCCCGCCTCGGCGCGGAAGTCGTCGCCGCACCCCTCGCCGTCGGCCATGATGCCGCCTGGCGTGCCGCCTTTCGCGGGGCGGACAGCGCCTTCCTCATGACCCCGCCGACCCTGCCCAATGACTCCGACGAGTTCCCCCTCGGCTGCGCCCTGGCCGATGCCGCCGTCGCCGCGGGCGTACCACACCTCATCTTCAGCACCCTGGAAAACGTTGATGCCATCAGCGCCGGGCGCCACTACGCGCCACATTTCACCGACAAGGCGCGCATCGCCGACCACATTCGCGGCCTGCCGGTGGCGCACAGCTTCATCCTGCTCGCCTTTTTCTACACCAACCTGCTGGAATACTACCTGCCGCGCCGCGAAGGCGACACCCTGCTGATGCCGGTTTACCTGCCCGCCGACTGCCACGCGCCCTTTGTTGATCCGCTCACCGCCACCGGCCCCGCCGTCGCCGAAATCCTCGCCCGCCCCGACCACTACCAGGGCCAAACCTTGCCCGTCATCGGCGACCTCCTCACCCCGCGCGAACTCGTCGCCACCTTCAGCCGCATAACCGGCATCCGCGCCGAATACCGCAGCGCCTACGAACGCGACGAACTGCTGCAATACTACCCCGCCTTCGCCGACAACGAAGCGCTGGTACAAGAGCTGCTCGGCATGACCCACTACGCCGCCGAATACGGCTACTACCGCCCGGAACGCGACCTTGGCTGGAGCCGCCGCATCAACCCCGCCGCGCTGACCTGGGAACAATTCCTGCGCGCAAGCGGCTGGCGTGGCGAAGCCGTGCATTACGGCGCATAAACCGCAAAAATCCCCTAAAATGCGCGCCCCATTCACAACAACGGAGACTCACACATGAGCGAACACCACTGCGGCTGCGGCTGCCACGAACCGCACCACGCCAACCACACGCACCAGCACGGCGCGGGCTGCGGCCACACCGCCATCAAGCACGACGGCCACGTCGATTACCTGCACGACGGCCACCTGCACCACCCGCATGGCGACCACGTTGATGAACACCGCATCGCCGTCAGCGCCACCAACCCGGACGCCTGCACGCCCGACCACCACTGCGGCGGCCACGAAGCCGGACACGTCCACGGCCCCGGCTGCGGCCACGAAGCCGTGCCGCACGGCAACCACATCGACTTTC
>NZ_CALJAH010000248.1 GCF_938028185.1 uncultured Cardiobacterium sp.
GAAAAAAGGCTCCATCATGGGGCTTTTTATTTTTGTTTGTCGCATTGATGCTTCAATGCAGCGCCGCCCAAACTTCATCTAGATAGGCGAGAGTCAGGTGGGCAGTATCGGGGACGAGGGCAATGTCACTACCCAGGTCTTCTGCTTTGCCCACGCCGACAGGCAGCGCACCGGCGGCTTTGATGGCGGTGATGCCGGCGGCGGCGTCTTCAATGCCGATGCAGTCGTGGATGTCCACCCCCACGCCTTGCGCGGCGGCGAGGAAAATGTCCGGCGCCGGTTTGGAGTGGGCGACGGCGGCAGGGTCGGCAATGGCGTCGAAGTAGGCGGTGAGCTGCATTTTTTCGAGCAGGAAGGGGCCGTTTTTGCTCGCCGAGGCCAGTGCGATTTTTTTGCCCGCCGCGCGCAGGGCTTGCAGCAGGGCGAGGATGCCCGGATACACGTCTTCAGGACGGACGGCCTGAATCATTTCGACGTAGTTGTCGTTTTTGCGTGTGGTCAGGCGGGCAAATTCGGCATCGTCCACGCTTTTGCCGCCGTGGGCGAGAATGCGGCGCAAGGAATCGTCACGCGAGACGCCTTTGAGTTGTTCGTTGAAGGCGCGGTCGATATGGATGCCCTGTTCTTCGGCGAGTTTTTTCCAGGCCAGGTAGTGGTATTCGGCGGTGTCGGTGATGACGCCGTCAAGGTCGAAGAGGACGGCTTGGTAGGTCATGGTTGTTCTCCTGTGTTGAGAGATTCGTCAAGTGGCGTACGCAGGGTTTGCGCATAGTCTTCCCCTTTGCGTCGCTGCGCGACACCTTCCCCCGCAAGCGGGGGAAGGGATTTTTCTCTGTGGTTTTTTACCCGTTTTTTTGCAGTGGCGCGCTGTGGCTGTCTTTCAGGGTCAGGGTTTCGCCGTAGAGTTTAAGCGGCAGGGCGTCACCTTTGAGCAGGCGCAGGGTGACGTTTTTGCCGTCCACTTCTATTTTTATCAGGCGGCCACGGTAGTTGATATGGAAGGTGTAGCCTGTCCAGTCTGATGGCAGGAAGGGCGCAAAGCTGAGAGTGCCACCCCAGGTTTTCATTTGTGCGAAGCCCTGGACGATGGCCAGCCATGAACCGGTCATGGAGGTGATGTGCAGGCCGTCTTCGGTGTCGTTGTTGTAGTTATCGAGGTCGAGGCGGGCGGTGCGCTGGTACATTTCCACGGCTTTGGCTTCTTTGCCGAGTTCGGCGGCGAGGATGGCGTGGATGGAGGGCGACAGCGAGCTTTCGTGCACGGTCATCGGTTCGTAGTAGTCGAAGTTGCGCCGTTTTTCGTCGAGGGTGTAGCGGTCGCCGAAGAAGTAGATGCCTTGTAGGACGTCGGCCTGTTTGATGAAGGGCGAGCGCAGGATTTTATCCCACGACCATTTCTGGTTCAGCGGCAGGTCGTCCGGCGAGAGGGCGGAGACGGGGCGGATGTCTTTGTCGAGGAAGCCGTCGTGCTGGACGAAGATGCCCTGTTCTTTGTCTTCGGGATAGTACATGTTCGCGATGATGTCCTGCCATTTGCCGCGCTCGGCGTCGCTGACGTTGAGGTCGGGGCGCGGGTGTTTTTGCAGGGCATCCAGGGTGTATTGCAGTACCCAGGTGGCGAGGGTGTTGGTGTACCAGTTGTTGTTGATGTTGTTTTCGTATTCGTTCGGCCCGGTCACGCCGTGGATCATGTATTTGCCGTGGCGTTTGGAGTAGTGGACGCGATCCGCCCAGAAGCGCGAGACTTCGACCAGCACTTCCAGACCTTCTTTGGCGAGGTAGCTGTCGTCGCCGGTGTAGTTGGTGTAGTTGTAGATGGCGTAAGGGATGGCACCGTTGCGGTGGATTTCCTCAAAGGTGATTTCCCATTCGTTGTGGCATTCGACGCCGGTGAAGGTAACCATCGGGTAGAGTGCGCCGGCGAGGCCTTGCTGACGGGCGTTGTGCTGGGCCTGCGGCAACTGGTTGTGGCGGTATTTGAGCAGGTTGCGGGTGACGTTCGGCTCGGCCAGGGCGAGGTAGAGTGGTACGGCGTAGGCTTCGGTGTCCCAGTAGGTGGCGCCACCGTATTTTTCGCCGGTGAAGCCTTTCGGGCCGATGTTGAGGCGGGCGTCTTCGCCGTAGTAGGTGGCGAATAGCTGGAAGAGGTTGAAGCGGATGCCTTGTTGGGCTTCGTCGTTGCCGCTGATGACGACGTCGGCGATATCCCAGCGCTGTTTCCAGCCCGCTTCGTGGGCGGCGAGGAGGTCGGCGTGGTTTTGTCCGCTGATTTTCGCGGAGAGGTCGCGTCCGGCTTTTTGTACGGCGGCGAGGCCGTCGTAGTCGCGGCTGGTGGTGATGATGACGCGTTTTTCAAAGGTTTTCGGCGCCGCGCCCACTTCGGCTTCGAAGCGGTTGGTCACGCGCCAGTCGCTGCTGTCATGGCCGGTGGCGGTGAAGTCGCCGGCGAAGGTTTGTTCGGCGTTGACGATGAATTGGTCGACGCCGAAGGGGTTGGCGACGGTTTGGGTGGCGATGCTGCCACGGTCGGCGGCAACGTCGCGCGCCAGTACTTGCCAGAATTTTTCTTCGTAGTTGGCGTCTTCGTTTTTCACGTCGGCGTCAATGACGGCGTCGATGCGTACTTTGTGGGTTTTGCCGTCGGTGGCGGTGATGTCCCAGCGGATGAGCGCCAGTTCTTTTTGCGCGACGGAGAGGAATTTGCTGATGCGGAACTGGACGCCAAAGAGGGTGAACTGGCGGTGCAGGACGCCGGTGTGCATGTCGAGTTCAAGGACGAAGTCGGTGGGGGCGTGTTTGCCGAGGTCAACTTCCTGACCGTCAACGTAGATGGCGACTTTGCTGTAATTCAAGGCGTTGATGGCTTTGCCGAAGTATTTGGGGTAGCCGTTTTTCCACCAGCCGACGCGGGTTTTGTCCGGGAACCACACGCCGCCGATGTAGGTGCCGAGGTGGCTGTCGCCGCTGTAGGTTTCTTCGAAGTTGCCGCGCATGCCCATATAGCCGTTGCCGAGGCTGGTCAGGCTTTCTTGCAGGCGCTTGTGTTCTTTTTCCAGTTTGGTGCTGCGGATGCTCCAGGGGTGGATTTCCATGATTCTCAGGTACATATCAGTGTCCTCTTTCGGGTTGGAAGATGATGGTGGATTGGTGGCGCGCGCCGTCTTTGAGGCGGATGTCGCCGTATTCGGGACGGTGCAGGCTGTTGGGCAGGGTTTGCAGTTCGGTGGCGAGTGCGTCGTAAGTGCCCGCGTCATGCGCGGTACCGTCCTGTGGCGCAGCGGTGAAGATAATCAGGCCGTTGCGGTCGCCATAGAGGCGGACGCGGTAGTCGGGGGTGCTCAGGATGGCTGCTGCCTGGCGGATGTCAGCGGGGATGCGGTAGATGTCGTCAAAACCCCCGCTTGCGCGCACGGCATCATCCAGCGCACGCGCGTCGCGGAAGTCGTAAGCGGGGTTGTCGTCTGCATTGAGCGGCAGTTTTTCCGCATTGACGGCGATATGTTCGCCCTGCGGGATATGCAGGGTGCAGCCGTGCAGGCCGCGCGGCAGGCGCCAGTAGATGTGCAGGGTCGGGTCAAACACGGTGTCGCCGTGCGCCGTCGCTTCGTAGCGGAGGATGAGACGGTCATCTGCGTCAAGCTGGTAATCAATGCTGAGTTCAAGGTCGCCGGGATAGCCGTCCTGCGTCGCGGTCACGGTCGTGCTGAGGCGCAGTAACTGCGCATCCAGCCGCTGCACGGTGAAGAGCCTCCCCGCCAGCCCGTGCGAACCGCCGTGCAGGGCGTTACGCCCTTCGTTCGCCTCCACGCGGCAGGGTTTGCCGAAGAGGTCGAATGCGGCCCCGGCGATGCGTCCGGCGACGCGGCCAATCTGCTTGTTAATCTGAAACGGGTTCTGCACATAATCGGCGGCGTTGTCGTAGCCGATGACCAGCGGCAGGCGGCCAGTATCTGTGCGCAGCGAGTAATCCTGGACGATACCGCCAAGATTGAGCACACACACCCGTGTGCCGCGCGCATTTTCCAGGTAATAGCCGACCACCGGCACCCCGTGCAGGGTGCCGAACGGTTTGGACAGCGCATCCATCAGGCGTGATCCGTCTTGGCGTGCGTTTCCTTAATCAGGAACACCGAAAACGCGCCAGCGAGCAGGATAATCCCGGCGGCAATAAACATATTGGCCTGTGTGCCGCCCAATAACGGGTAGAGGCCGAAACTCATAAGCGAAGCGACAATCTGCGGCAGGCAAATCGAGCCATTAAAGAGACCGAGGTAGGTGCCCATATGTTTGCCGGAAAGGGCATTGGTCACGATCGTCAGCGGGTACGTGATGATCCCCGCCCAGGCAATGCCGACCAGGATAAAGGACAGAATCAGCACATATTTATTGCCGACATAGGCGATGGAGAGGAAACCCAGCGCACCCAGCGCCAGACAGGCAAAATAACCGTGTTTATGGAACTGGTTCGGCACCTTCGCCAGCACATACGAGCACGCGACTGCCGCGATGGACTGCACCGCTGCCAGCATCCCGTACCAGTTGCCCGCTTCTTGGTAACCGGCAGAAGCGGCGTCTGTGGTCTGCCAGACATTGGCGGCAATCGCGCCTGCGGAATACGTCCACAAATACTGGAAGGCAAACCAGCAGAAAAACTGCGTCAATGACACCGTCCAAAAGGCCTTGGGCGCGGTTTTCAGCAGCGTCAGCCAGCTCACCCTGTCCTGATTGTCCTGCACCGAAATACCGTGATAACGCGCATAAGTGGCAGGGTCGTACTCCTTCACCTTGAAAATCGTGAAGGCGCTGGTGATGACGAGCAGCGCCGCGCCGACATAAAACGCGACCACCACCGTCTGCGGCACTACGCCCTGTGGTGCGGTATTGGCAAGACCGATATAGGCGAACACGAACGGCAACACGGCGGCAATCACCGAACCGGCATTGGCGAGAAAACTCTGAATACCGTAGGCATAACTCTTCTGCTCGTCGTTAACCATATCGCCGACCATCATCTTGAACGGCTGCATTGCCATGTTGGACGACACATCCAGCAGGGCAATCATCAGCGCGCCAAATACCAGCGCGGCAAGCGGGCCAAAGCCGAAACTGCCGGAGTTCGGCATCAAAATCATGACCAGCACGGCAATCAGCGCGCCATACAGCAAATACGGCAGGCGGCGACCACCGAGACGTGGCGCCCAAGTGCGGTCCGAATAATGGCCGACGATGGGCTGTACCAAAAGACCCGCCAGCGGCGGCAGGATAAAGAACCAGCCGAGACTGTGCGGGTCAGCGCCGAGTGTTTGGAAAATGCGGCTCATCTGCGAGCTTTGCAGGGTGAAGGCCGTCTGCACGCCGAGAAAACCGAAGCTGATCATCCAGATAGTACTTTGGGGCAGCGTGGGCAGGCCTTGCTGCGCCGTTTGCGGGGTGGGTTCCAACATAAGAAAACTCCTCTGATGGGCGGAATGCTCCTGATTGCGGCATTCCGGTGATTAATCATTCCGTGGGAAAACGCTTTAATAATTTTAAAGTTCCGGTAAAAACAAGATTCTCCACCCCCTACGATTGATAAATCTTGAATAAGATTAACGGAAATAGTAAAAAAAATCTAGAAATTCCACGGTTATTTTCGCAAAGACAGGAGTGATGATTATCAGGGGATAACATCTGCATATGTGGCAACAGGTAGGACTAACGCCGCTTGATAGATCCAGTATTTACGCCGCTTGGCGGGATTTTGCAGTCAGGCAGAAAGCCGGAGAGATGACCGGGACGGCGATATCAAGCGTCTCAACCTGCCGCCGCTGGACCGCCAGCAACTGCGCGACATGATTTATTCCATCA
>NZ_CALJAH010000249.1 GCF_938028185.1 uncultured Cardiobacterium sp.
CCGCGTACTGTCTTCGGCGATGCGCCTTGTCTGAAACTTTCGGTGGATGGCTATATTCATGGATGCCCCGTCTGCATCAGGCGGGCAAGGTCGTCGTGCCGTTTGCGGTCGCAGCTTTGGCGCAGGGCGCGCAGTTGTTGCCAGATGCTGTCGTCGATGGCGAGGGTTTCGCTGTTCACCGCTTTTTGCGGGATGGCGATGCTGTCTTCGTGTATGCGGTTGCTCACCCCCTTGAGCGGGAAGCCGCTGACGGTTTTGATACGGCGGGCGGTGTCGCGCAGGCTTTCGCGGCGCTCGTGGCGGCAGACGAGGCCGCGGGCGTCGCAGCCGCAGCCGTAGGGGGCGCTGTCGGCGATGCCTTCGTCCAGGCGTCCCGTCCAGTGCAGGACGGCATCATCGCTGACGCCGCTGATGGCGCCGCGTTCGCTGCCGCTGCGGATGACGAGCAGCGGTGCGCGTCCCTGCAGTGTCCAGTCGATGTTCACATGGCTGTCGAGGAAGAGGATGTAGGGGCGGTCGTCGCGCGGTGCGCGCAGGGTGAAGCGCTGCTCGCGCGGGACGAAATCCACGTCGATGACGGCGGCATGGGCAACGGTATTGGCGGGCAGGTTTTTCGCGGCGATGGCGGCGGCGAGGCGGTCGTCATCGAGTTTGTCGCCGTCGTCAATGCGGACGAGGGCGAACGAGAGTCCCGCCTGTTCGTCGTGGCTGCGGTATTCGGCTTCAAGCAGGTAGTCGCCTGCCTCCAGATGGAGGGGGCGGTTTCCGCCGCCGCCATTTGCGCTTATGTCGTGTTTGTTGAGCAGGATGCGCAGTTCAGCCGGGGTGGTTTTGCTGACGGGTTGGTAGGCGCCCGCCTCCGGCACATGGATTTTGCCCGCCCAGTAGGCGTCGAGGTATTCGTCCGCGATGCCGTATTTGGGGTTGTCGAGGTAGATGCGGTCGGTGGTTTCGGTGAAGGTGCGCTGCGGCGCGCGGCGGTCGCGGTACCACACGGCAAAGCCTTCCGCAGGCACGGCGTCGCCGGGGTTGAGCTGCGCGCCCCAGCCATCCGTCACCAACGGCCAGGCGGCAAGCGACGGGGCATTGTGGTCGTAGGCAGGGGCGGTGCGCGGCGGGTCTTCGGCGGCGGTGCAGTTTTTGCGTCGTTCTGCCTGCTGCTGTTGCCATGTCTGCTGCGCGGCAATGGCGTCGATGTTGCTGGCAAATTGTGGCTCAAGGTGCAGTTGGCTGCTGCGCAGGTCGTGCGCGAAGCCGCGCAAGGACTGGCCGCTGATGCGCCGGATTTCGGCGGCAAGGGCGGTGAGGTTTTGGCCGGCGTCGATGTCGCAGCGCCAGCCTTGCGGCGTGCCGCAGCGGCAACGGGCGTTATCGCTGCGCTGGCTGAAGGCGCCCGTCCAGATGAGCGCGGGGATGTCGGCGGCGACGTGGCTGCGCGCGTTGTGGATGACGAGTTGCGGCAGGCGGCCTTCGATGTGCCAGTTCACCGCGTGTTCGCCCGCCAGCCAGAGGATGTAGGGCGCGTCGCCCGGCGGCGCGTGCAGGGTTACACGGTTTTTGTCGCCGAGTGCGCCGTGCAGGGCGGCGGCGTAGTTTTCGCTGTTCGCCGCCAGGGGCGCGATGCGGTTTTTCAGGCGGGCGCGGATGCCTTCGGGCTGTGCCGCCGGTTTGAGCGCGGCGATGAGGGCGGTGAGGCGGGCGCTGTCGAAGATGGCGGGGTTGGCGAGGATGTCGAGCTGGAAGCGGGCAGCCCGCCAGTTGAAGTTGAGGTATTCGGTCTCCAGCCGGTAGTCGCCCGCTTCCAGTTCCACTACTACCGGGGCGGCAAGGTCGCCGGGGGCGGTGTCTGCCAGCAGGACGTGGCGGTCGAGCAGGACGCGGACGCGCCCCTGATGGACGTCGGGGAGGAAGACGTAGCGCCCTTTTTCCGGCACGTGCAGGATACCGGCCCAGTACGCGCCGAGGCGGGCAGCGGGGGTGTGGTAGCGTTCGTTATATTCGTAATTCAGGGCGATGGCGGCGCTGTTTTCTGGTACCGCCGCGGTGGCCGGGTCATCGCTGTCGAAGTACCAGGCGGTGTAGCCCGTGTCGGGGAGGTTGCCGCCGGGGTTGAAGCGATCGCCCCAGGTGCGCTCCGTCAGCGGGAAGGTAGCAAGCGGCTGCGCCGGGGCGTGTGTCAGCGCGCTTTCCAGCGGCAGGGTTGGGTAATCGCTTTCTGTGGCGGCGGGCGGTTGCGGTGCGGCGGCAGCATTGGCAATGGCACGGCGGACGAGGTAACGGCCCATGTCGTCGTGGTAATGCCAAATGCCCGCGCAGGCCGCGGCGGCCACGACGCACATCACGGCGAGGACGGTGAGGGCGGTGCGCGGGCGGCGATTCATGGCGCTTCCTTGAGTAAATTGACGGTCAGGCCGAAGTCGGTGGTGTGCCAGCTGTTCGCCATTTCCACTTCGAGCAGGTAGCGGCCAGGCTCAAGTTGCACGCTGTGCAGGCTGCGGCTGTCGCGCTGGTCGTGGCCTTCGTAGATGCGGTGGCCGTCGAGGAAGATGCGCACGCTGGACGAGGAGTGTTCGGGGACAAATTCGTATTCGCCGCGTTCGGGGATATTGAGCCAGCCGACCCAGTAGGCGGCGAAATCGGGCGAGGGGATGCGCTTGAATTCGTCGTAGGCGTAATGGACGCGGATATGATTGACGTGCTCTTTGGCAATCAGCCGCTCCGGTTCGTATGCCCAGCGGTTCGTCAGGCCTTCCATGGAAAAGCGCACCGGGCCTGCCGCGCTTTTTTGCAGGTTGATGCCGCGTTCGCGCACGGGGTGGGAGACGTCGTCCGGGTTGCCGGTAGTGAGGTACCAGACGTCAAAGCCTTTTTCCGGGATGACCCTGCCCGGATTGAGCACTTTGCCCCAACTGGTCGCGGTGGGGATGTCGGCCAGTTGGGGCGCTTCTGCCGGAGTTTCGGGCGGGAGCTCGTGTTCTTTGCGCGAGTAAAAGACGACGCCCTCGCCGCTGAACCAGATTTCCAGCAGCAGGTTCACCAATATGTAAGCGATGGCACCGGCGACAAGGTAGAGCGGGATGCGGAAAATGCCGGAGATTTTTTTCTGGGGTGTTTTCATGGGCGGCCTCACGGGGTCGGGGTGGTTTTTTTGATGTGAACGGCAAAATTGGTGGTGTGCCAGTTGTTGAGGTATTCCACTTCGAGGGCGTACTCGCCGGGCTCAAGCCAGACCGGCACGGTTTCTTTTTGGTTGCTGCCCTCAAAGATGCGGTGGCGGTTGAGCAGGATGCGCGCGCTGGCCCAGCTCAAATCCGGGGTAAATTCGTAGGTGGCGGCCTCGCGGATGGTGAGTGTGCCGATCCAGCAGGCGGCAAAATCCTGCGAGGGGATGCCATGCAATGCGTTGTAAGAAAAGTGAAGGTCGATGGCAGGCACTTTTTCGATGGCGACCAGTCGGTTAGGCTCATCGCGCCACAGCTCGGCAAAGTCCGCCAGCGGTGGGCGCGCTTCATCCGGGGTATGCGATTTGCCGCGCCCCTGGCTGCGCTCCAGCGCGTCGGCATCTTGCGGGATGCCGATTGTGATGTCCTGCGGGTCGCCGCTGGTCAGATAATAGACGCTATACAGCCCGGCGGGCGGTGCTTCCGCACCCAGCGCATCGCTCCAGCTGCTGCCGGCGCTTGCCACGGGATAGTCGTCCAGCGCCGGGCCCTTGCCGGATTCGCCACCGTCGGCGGTGAGGATGGGGATGCGGACCAGCTCGCGCTTGACAACGTGGCGCTTCGGCGGCGGCTTCAGCGTGTACTCTGCGGGGTCGAGGTCGAACTGGCGCAGCAGATACTGTTCGCGCGCGTTGCTCATGAAAGCGAACACGAGCCACAGGGTGATGGCGACGGCGGCGACAATGCCGACAATGGTCAGGGTTTTGCGGGATGGCATAGGTACTTACTCCTTGTCTGTCAGGGGGAATTCGGGCGGGGGCGGGTGGTGTCCAGCGCCAGGCAGAGGCGGTAGGAGACAACGTGGTGATAGCTCAAAAATTCCGCTTCAAGCAGGTATGTGCCGGGCTCAAGCCATACGGGTTGCGGTGTTTTCTCCGTATGGCTGTCGTAGATGAGGTGACGGTCGAGGATGATGCGGGAGAGGCCGCCACCCTCCGGGTTGAACTGGTAGTAGCCGCCGCGGGTGATGTGGATATGGCCGAGCCAGCAGGCGGCGAAATCTTCGGCGGGGATGTTGTGAAATTCGTTTTCGGCGTAATCGATGCGGATGCTGCCACGGTTTTCCACCGCGACCAGCCGTCCCGGGTCGAGCCAGCGGTCGGCATAACCGGCAAGCGACGGCCTGTCCTGGCCAATGGCCGCCCACGCGACGGAACTTCCGTCCGGCCTGTCCATGTTGTAGGGATAGTAGGTGCGGTGCAGCCGTGCCGGACTGCCGTGGGTGAGGTAGTAGGCATTGAAGCCCCGCTCCGGGACGCGGGCATCAATGACGGCGCTCCAGCGGTTGGGGGCGGGCGGCAGGTCTTGCAGGCGGTTGCCGCTGACAGGGACGAGCCGGGGTTTGGGCGCGGCGGGTTTGGGGGGCGGCGGTGGCGCGACGACCGGCGGCGCAAAATGGGCGGTCGTGACGGGAAGCGGCGGGGATTGCCGCGCGTGTTGGTGGTTGAAGGCGAGCGCGGTGAGCAGGGCGAGGCAGACGGTGAAGCCGACAAGGCGGCGATCCAAACGGGGGCGGTGTCTGCGGCGGTTCATGCAAAATCCGGTCAGCGCTGCAAGGTCGGGTCGTCGGCCAAACCCATTGCCAGCGCAAAATCGCCGATTGGCAGATTGCTGACATATTCAACATCCAGGCGGTAATTGCCGGAATCAAGCCAGACGCGCGTGCTTCTGTTTTGTTGTCCTTCGTAGATGCGACGGCGGTCAATGAGGATGCGCACGGCAGAACCACCACCGGTTTGCTTCATGGTGAACTGGTAGTAGCCGCTTTTATGGATTTGAATTTTGCCGCTCCAGCAGGCGGCAAGGTCTTCACCGGGGATATTTTTGATCCGGCTGCGATGGTCAAACTGGAGTTTGATACTGCCAACGTGTTCATATCCGATACGCCGCCGCGATTCTCTTTTCCAGAGATCGGCAAGAGCATCAAACGACGGCATACGCAGGCTTTCCTGGAATTTTTTGGCATCCTTCATGTAATAGCCGGGCGCATCCGAGTGATAAGGGTCGGCAACGCTCAGGCGGCGCATATCACCTTCCATGAAGTAATACACGTTAAAACCGCTGCTTGCCGGAGAAAGACGCAGCGCTTCACTCCAGGGTTTTTCCGCCAGCGGGTAGTCTTCCAGGCGGTCGCTGTTGGGGTCGAGGATGGTGGTCTGCGCTGCGGTGTTGTTTGCCGTATTGTCTGCCGTGTCGTCCGTCAGCGGTTTCAGGACGCCGACATCGCTGCCGCCACGGCTGTTGCCGCCCTGTTGTGCGCGGCGCACCGCTTCGGCGACGCGATCTTCGGCGCTGCGGGTGTCGGGGGCAGGCGTGGTTTTCGGCGGTGGGGTGTATTGCGCCGTGTTTTGCGCGGGGGTGGGCGTGCTGGTCGTGGTTGCGGCGGGAGTGGCCGATGGCGACGGCGCGGCGGCGGGTGTCGCCGCCTGTCGGTTCAGCGCGACGAGGACGATGAGGGCGAGGAAGCCGGTCGTCCAGGCAAGGCGGCGGTAGTTGGCGGAACGCGCCCACAGGCTGCGACCGCGGCGGATGCGGCTCATGAGCCGCCCCGCGGGTTGGGGATGATGTGATGCTGGCTGCGGTGCATTTTCGCCGTGACTTTGCCGTTTTCGCGCTTGAGTTCGATGGTGTCAAAGCCGCGCTCTTTCGCCTGGATGAGCGAGTCGGCGATGGATTCTTCCAGCGCGCGCACCAGGTCGCGGCTGCTGGCGGCGCGCCCCATCCGTTTGTAGCGCTCCATCAGGTCGATGATGATTTGCGGGTCGATGCCCTTGCCCGCCACTTTCAGGCCGTAGCCGTTAATCATCCGCTCCATTTCCAGCGCGCAGACGCGGGCGATGTCCAGCCCGCTGAACGGCGCGAAGACGAAGATGCGGTCGATGCGGTTGAGCACTTCCGGGGCGAAGCCCTGCTCGCGCAGGGTGGCGACCGAGGCGCTGCGCAGCGCGTCCGGATCGTGGCCGAGGCTTTGTTGCAGGTCGGCGAGCTGGTCGGTGGCGGCGTTGGAGGTGAGGATGAAGATGGCGTGGCTGCTGTCAATCTGTTTGCCGTCGGAGGCTTCGGTGACAAAGCCGTCGTTCCAGGCGGTGAGGAATTTTTTCAGCACGTCCGGGTGTGCCTTTTCGATTTCATCAAGGAGGACGACCGCTTCGGGGTAATCGCGCAGTCCGGCGGTGAGCGCGCCGTAGCTGGTCGAGCCGACGTAGCCGCGCGCCATGCCAAAGAGTTGTGAGGCGCTGTAGGCGCCGGAGGCATGCTGGGTCATGTCGAAATGCAGCAGTTTGCGCCCCAGCACTTGCGCCAGCACTTTGGCGAGCCAGGTTTTGCCGGTGCCGGGCGGGCCGGCAAAGAGGAAGACGCCGACGGGTTTGTTGCGCTGGGTGAGGGCAAGGCGGCGGCGCAGTTGCCAGGCGAGATCGTGGCAAACTTGATCCTGGCCGACAACCTGGCTTTGCAGGCGGGCTTTTACTGCTTCGGCGTCAATGAGGATGGCTTCTTTGTCGAGTTTGTCTGCGGCCTGTTCGATGTCGGCGCGGTTACTGAGGCGGTCGAGTATGTCCATGGGTATTATCCGGTAAATCCAGTCGGGGGCGCGGTCGTGCGCGTGCAGCCACACGGCGCGCAGCAGGGCGAGCATGAGGAAGAACGCCGCCAGCAAATACCAACGGATGGCGGCAAGGAAATCGAGAATGCCGTCTTTGGCACCGGAGACGTACTGCCACAGCATCAGGCAGAGGCAGACGAACATCAGGAGCGGCAGCAGGCGGTAAATCGCGTTCATGGCTTATTGCAGGTAGAGACTGATGACCTGGCCTTCCGCCATGACGGGCAGCGACACCGGCTGGCCGGAGCCGGTGAAGCCGAGGGTGATGCCGCCACCGCCGTCGTGAATGCCGGTGATGGTGACGGGGACGTCGTACTGCGCCGGGAAGTACATGGTCTGCTGCGCGTGGGTGATGGGGATGGTCTGGCTGTAGCCGAGCGAGCTGACTTGTACCACGTCGCCGTCTTCCGCGACGTTATCCCACAGCACCAGCTCCACCATTTGCTGCCCGCCGTTTTCCCAGGCGGGTTGCGCCGGTTGCGTCTGGCCAGCGGGCGTGGCGGGGGCGATGTTTTCCGTGAGCGCCGCTTTTTGCGCGTCTGGCAGCGGCAGGTTCTGGATGACGCTGTGCGCCTCGGTAGCGTCCAGACGGCGCAGCGCATAGCGTGGCACGGCGGCAAATTGCTGCGCGCGGGCGTCTTTTTCCGCCTGGGTCAGGTTGTCGGCAGCGGCGCTGGCGGGGACACCGCCCCTGTTGCCATCGTCAAAAAAACGGGTCAGTCCCCAGCCGCCGAGGCCAATCACCAGCGCGGCGGTGATGAGCGCGGGGAAGAGGCTTTTTTGCTGCGGTTTTTCGCGGCGCGGTTCGGGTTGGAGTTGGGGTTGCGGGTGGTCGCCTGGCATGGAATGTCCTTTTCGTGACAAAGGGTTCACCCGCATTATAGGGGAGCGCTCGCGACGGCGGAAAGGACGTTTTTTTATAAGGTTATGCCCTTTTGGCGTGTCCTTCGTCGCCCTGCCGCCGCTTGCCCCGCCGGGGGGCTTGCAGTACATTAGCCGCGCCGTTATCGCCCCCTTTCATAAACAGAGACCTTTCCCCGACAGGTTCATTCATATGGCGCGATTTCATACGGCGCATCACGCATTTCACAGGTAAATTCCCATGCTCTATACCATCCAAAACAGCGTCTTTCCGAAAATTGGCCTTTGCACGGAAGCAGAACTCTATTTCCGCCTCAATGAATACGTGGATTTGAATATCCACGATGCGCGCTTTACCCTGGAGCCGCGCGGCAAGATTGGCGCCGATACTTATTTCAACAGCATCAGCGTTGGCAAACTGAAACGCCATACCACGATTGAAGACCTGCAATTCGCCATTCGCTTCCGTGGCCGCATCAAAATCAGCTGGAAATTGCATCGCCTGCATTTCACTACCACTATTCTCGATGAAACCTATCTGACGCACGAGGAAGAAAGGGAAGTCGCTTTGCCACTCGCATTTTGGAATTCGCTGGAAGACGGAATGCTCTTTTTTGAAATCGAGGCGCTGGGCATCAGCGAAATTACCGATTTCCGCTTTATGAGTACTACCGCGCCGCAGCATTCCATTAAGCTCGGTATCGTCATTACGCATTTCAACCGTCAGCAATATGTTTTGCCCGCGCTGCGCCGTCTGCAACAGGAATTGCTGGAGTTACCGGAATATGGCGCGCAAATTAGCCTGTCCGTGGTTGATAACAGCAACAATCTCGTCCTCCCGGAAGATATGCCTGCGACCGGTATTCGCATTATTCCCAACCGCAATTTGGGCGGCGCCGGTGGCTTTACCCGTGGCCTGATGGAACTGGAAGATGCGGGCGATTATACCCATTGTCTTTTTATGGATGACGATGCCTCCGGCGATGTGGAAGGCATCAAGCGGACGCTGATGCTGCTGCAATACGCGCGAGACCCCGCCCTGTGCGTCGCCGGGGCGATGTTGCATGAGGCCGAGCCGTATCGCCAGCATGAAAATGGCGCCCGTTTCAAGGGACATTATCAGGGCTTGAAAAGCGGACTGGATTTGCGCGAGGTGGATAATCTGCTGTTCAATGAGCTGGAAGAAAAGATTGATTATGGCGGCTGGTGGTTCTTTGCCTTTCCGCTGGCAGAAGTCAAACATTACGCTTTCCCTTATTTTGTGCGCGGCGATGATGTCGGTTTTGGTCTCGTCCATCAATTCCATACCATTACCCTGAACGGTATTTCTTCCTGGCAGGGCGATTTCGCGCTGAAACAGGGACCCGTACCGGCCTATCTGGATACGCGCTATCACCTGATGCAATATTTCCACGGATTTGTGGATGACCGTATTTCCACTTTGCTCCGCATTACCGCCATCATGGCCGCCCGCAATTTGCTTACCTATCATTATGATACGGCGCTGGCGAGTATTATGGCGATGGAAGATGTGTGCAAGGGTGATGATTATTGGCGCAACAATATGGATATGAGCGAGCGCCGCAAAACGATAGGCGCATTGGCGGCGGCGGAGAAAATGCAGGATATTCCGCTTGATGTTTATATGCAGGCGCATCCCGAAGGATTGCCCGGTGGCAAATGGCGGCGGTTGGCATCGCGTTTGACCCTGAATGGTCATTTGTTGCCGCAGTGTTTTTTCCACAAGGGTTATGTGCGCCAGTTCAAAGGCTGGGGCGGCAGATTGCAGGAAACGTTCCGCTTCAGAAAGGTGCTGTATGTCCATGCGCCGACGCATCGCGGTTTCTTTTTGCAGCATGACAAACGCAAGTTCTTTGCTTATTTGTGGCGCTATTGCAAGGCGGTGTGGCAATTATTGGCGCAACGCCAGCAATTGCAGCAAATGTATCGTAAAAGTTATGCCGAATTTACCAGCCGGGATTTCTGGAAAGCACAATTTGACGAAGGGAAAAAGTAAGGGGTTATCGCCATCGCCGATAATAAAAAACGCGCCTTTTGGGCGCGTTTATTGTTGCAGCGATTCGAGTTGTAGCGGCACGGGGGTGACCGGGATTTGTTCGACGTCCTTGTTGGCAGGGGTGGGGGCGGTGGTATCGCCGTTTTCTTCGTCTTCATTCCCGTCTTCAACGGATTCCAGAACCAACTGTTTGGCGATTTGTTGTGTGTTGGCGGGCAGGGTGGGGGGCGTCGTGATGACTCCGGGCGCGGCGCGGCGGCGCTCTTTTTCGGCGAGGCCGGGAATGTCCGGGATGCTGGCGATTTCGCTGTCCGGCAGGACGAAGTAGGTTTCGTTTTTGCCGATCATGCCGTAGTCCTCGCGCGCTTTTTCTTCGTAGGCGTAGTAGGAGTCGGGCGAGCGCAGGTTTTCCACATCGATGCGCAGCGCGTCGTTGCGGTCGTTGAGCATTTTGTTTTCGCGCAAATGCAAGCCGACCTGCTGTTGCAGGTCGGCGATGCGATGCCGGGTGTTGCGCTCAAGGTGCCAGAGGTAGAGGTTTACCACCCCCAGCACGGCGACGAGCGCCAGCAGCATCAGATAGACGATGGATTTTTTGATCATCCTTTGATTTTGCCAAGCAGCGCGGCTTTGCCACCGTATTTGGCTTTGTCGCCCAATTCTGCTTCGATGGTGAGCAGGCGGTTGTATTTGGCGACGCGGTCAGAGCGGCAGAGCGAGCCAGTCTTGATTTGGGTGGCGCTGGTGGCAACGGCGATATCGGCGATGGTGGTGTCTTCGGTTTCGCCGGAGCGGTGCGAGACGATCGCCGCGTAGTGTGCATCTTCGGCCATTTTGATGGCTTGCAGGGTTTCGGAGAGCGAGCCGATTTGGTTCGGCTTGATGAGGATGGCGTTGGCGATGCCTTTTTCGATGCCTTCTTTGAAGATGCGGGTGTTGGTGACGTAGAGGTCGTCGCCGACGAGTTGCACTTTGCCGCCCAGTTTGTCGGTCAGTATTTTCCAGCCGTCCCAGTCGCTTTCGTCGAGGCCGTCTTCGATGGAGACAATCGGGTAGCGCTCAACGAGGCCTGCGAGGTAATCAACAAATTCGGCGGAGGTGAAGGTTTTGTTTTCAGAGGCGAGGTTGTATTTGCCGTTTTCGTAGAGTTCGGAGGCGGCGACGTCGAGGGCGAGGTAGATTTGTTCGCCTGCCTTGTAGCCCGCTTTGGCGATGGCTTCCATGATGACTTGCAGCGCTTCTTCGTTGGAGCCGAGGTCAGGGGCGAAGCCGCCTTCGTCGCCGACGCCGGTGGAGAGGCCTTTGTCATGCAGCACTTTTTTCAGGGTGTGGAAGATTTCGGAGCCGGCACGCAGCGCTTCGTGGAAGCTGTTAAATCCGGCGGGCATGATCATGAATTCTTGAATATCCACGGAGTTGTCGGCGTGTTCGCCGCCGTTGACGATGTTCATCATCGGTACCGGCAGGGTGTAGCCGGTGGTGTTGTGCAGCACTTCGTACAGCGGTTTTTTCAGGCTGGCGGCCTTGGCGTGGGCGAGGGCGAGGGAGACGCCGAGGATGGCGTTGGCACCGAGGTTTTTCTTGAAGTCGTCGCCGTCCATGTCGAGCATGATTTTGTCGAGCGCGGCAAGGTCGTCAATGGCTTTGCCTTTGAGTGCCGGGGCGAGTTTGTCGTTGACGTTGGCGACGGCTTTGGTGACGCCTTTGCCGAGGTAGCGGCCTTTGTCGCCATCGCGCAGCTCAAGCGCTTCGCGCGAGCCGGTGGACGCGCCGGAGGGGACGCCTGCGGTGCCTTTGGCGCCGTCAGAGAGGGTTACGGTGACCTGGACGGTCGGATTCCCGCGGGAGTCGAGGATTTCCAGGGCTTTTACGGTTTCAACGGTTGTGCTCATCATATGCTCCTTATCAGATTGATTTTGCGACGTTGTCAAGCGCCATCAGTTGTTCTAGCAACAGTGGCATTTTTCCCAATGGCCAGGCGTTCGGCCCGTCGGAAAGGGCACGATCGGGGTCGGGATGGGTTTCCATGAACAGGCCAGCGACGCCGACGGCTACCGCCGCCCGCGCCAGCACCGGCACAAATTCGCGCTGCCCGCCGGAGGACGAGCCTTGTCCGCCGGGCAACTGCACGGAATGGGTGGCGTCAAAGACGACCGGGCAACCGGTTTCCTGCATCACGGCGAGCGCGCGCATATCGGAGACGAGGTTGTTGTAGCCAAAGCTCACGCCGCGTTCGCACAGCATGATTTGCGGGTTGCCGGTGCTTTTCGCCTTGTCGGCGACGTGGCGCATATCCCACGGCGCGAGGAACTGGCCTTTTTTGATGTTTACCGGCAGGCCTTGTTTGCAGACGTTGTGGATGAAGTTGGTCTGGCGGCAGAGGAAGGCGGGGGTTTGCAGCACGTCCACCACCGAGGCGACTTCATCGAGCGGGGTGTCTTCGTGGACGTCGGTGATGACCGGCACGCCGATTTCAGCTTTGACTTTGGCGAGGATGCGCAGCCCTTCGGCGATACCGGGGCCGCGATAGCTCGCGCCGGAGGAACGGTTGGCCTTGTCAAACGAGGATTTGTAGATAAACGGCAGGCCGAGGCGTTCGGTCAGTTTTTTCAGGGTTTCGGCGGTGGAGAGCGCCAGCGCCTCGCTTTCAATGACGCAAGGCCCGGCGATGAGGAAAAAGGGGCGGTCGTTGCCGACTTCAAAGCCGCAGAGGTTCATGAGTTTGCTCCGTCGTGTTGGGCGCGGCAGGCGCGGATGAAGGATTCAAACAGCGGGTGGCCTTTGCGCGGGGTTGAGGTAAATTCGGGATGCGACTGGCAGGCGATGAACCACGGGTGTTCCGGCAGCTCAATCACTTCCACCAGGCCGTTGTCTTCAGAGCGGCCAGAGATAACCAGCCCCGCGTCTTCGAGGCGTTTTTCGTAATGGCTGTTCACTTCGTAGCGGTGACGGTGGCGCTCGTTGATGATTTCCGCGCCGTAGATGCGGGCGATTTGCGTGCCGGATTTGAGCCGCGCCGGCAGCGCGCCAAGGCGCATCGTACCGCCGAGGTCGGTGTGCGCGTCGCGCTGTTCGGTTTCGCCGCGCTCATTGACCCATTCGGTGACGAGCGCCACGACCGGGTCGGCGACCTTGTCGTCCCATTCGGTGCTGCCCGCGCCGGAAAGCCCCAAAACGTGTCGCGCAAATTCCACCACCGCGATTTGCATCCCTAGACAGATGCCGAGGTAGGGGATGCGGTGTTCGCGCGCGTACTGCACCGCGAGGATTTTGCCTTCGATGCCACGGTTGCCGAAGCCGCCGGGAACGACGATGCCATCGACATCGGCCAAGAGCGCCGTGCCTTCTTTGGCGAGGTCTTCCGAGTCGATGTAGCGGATATTGACCTTGTTGCCGCTGCGCACGCCCGCGTGATACAGCGCTTCATTGAGCGATTTGTAGGCATCGGTCAAATCCACATACTTGCCGACCATGGCGATGGTGATTTCTTCCTTGAGATTGGCAATGGCGGTTTCAATCTGCTGCCACACGGACAAATCGGCAGGGTTTGCCTCCAGATTGAAATGGCGCATCACCGCCTCATCCACGCCCTGCTTGTGATAAAGCAGCGGGATTTCGTAAATATTCTTCACGTCCAGCCCGGCGAAGACCGCATCGGCGGGGACATTGGTAAAGAGCGCAATTTTGCGCCGCTCGTCTTCGGGAATGTCGCGGTCGGCGCGGCAAATCAGCATATCCGGCTGGATACCGATGGAGCGCAATTCCTTGACGCTGTGCTGCGTCGGCTTCGTCTTCAATTCCCCGGCAGCGGCGATAAACGGCAACAGCGTCAGGTGCATATACATACAGCGGCTGCGTCCCAGTTGCGCGCCAAGCTGGCGCAGCGCTTCCAAAAACGGCAGCGATTCAATATCGCCAACCGTACCGCCGACCTCCACCATCGCAATATCCGCGCCTTCCGCCGCGCGCAACACATAGCTTTTGATGGCATCGGTAATATGCGGAATCACCTGCACCGTCGCGCCGAGATAATCGCCGCGCCGCTCCTTGCGGATAACCTCCGAATAAATGCGGCCAGTGGTGCAGTTATTGAACTGCGTCGCGCGCATATTGACGAAGCGCTCATAGTGGCCGAGGTCAAGGTCGGTTTCCGCGCCGTCGTGCGTTACGAACACCTCGCCGTGCTGGAACGGGCTCATCGTCCCCGGATCGACATTGATATACGGATCGAGCTTGATCAGGGTCACGCGCAGCCCGCGTGCTTCCAGAATGGCGCCCAAAGAAGCGGCGGCGATGCCCTTCCCCAAGGAAGAAACCACGCCGCCGGTCACGAAAATAAATTTGGTCATGCGAGCCTGTCCGAGCCATTATCGAAAAGATGCGGAATCTTAACAAAATGAGCCTGATTGTGCCAGTCAAACACCAGTCCCGGCCAGCCCGCCGCCGCGCCAAAACCGCCCAACCACGCGCATTCACCATCGACCAGCAACAGCGGCAAACGGCGGCGCAACCACGGCGGCACGCCTTCGCGCTGCAACACATTCTTCAGCGACTCCGCATAACGCCGCCCCGGCGCCTGCCAATGCGCCGCGCACGGATAGAGCGCCCAGCGGCAGTCGCGCCCTTCAAGCAAATCCGCGCCCGCACGCAGCGACAACGCGCCCACGCCCGGCCACACCGTCTTAAGCGCAAACGGCGGCGGCGCCTGCGGTTCACTCGCCTGATATAAAAACAAATCGCCGCGATACTGCACCACCACCGTCGCGCCGTAGCGCAGTTCGGCATGGCCGTTCGCTCCAGCGAGTGCATCTATAAAGGACAACAGCCGCGCTGCCGGTGGCATCGGCTGTCCGGCGCGCTGCAACCAGCGGCGCAACAGCGCCTTGCACGTCGCCACGTCAAACCTCGCGCAGAGCGCCTGCCACGGCAACACCGTTGCCGCCTCGCCCAAAATGCCGTCAAGCAGCCCCTGCTGCACCACGAGTGCCTCGCCCAACCACGCCGCAGAACGCGCCAGCGCCGCGTCCGCCTGCGGAAAAGCGTCGCGCAAGGCGGGCAGCGCGGCGAGGCGCAAACGGTTGCGCGCGTAGTGCGGGTCGGCATTGCTCGGGTCATCGAGATAGGCGACGCCCTGCGCCGCGACAAAATCCTCAATCGCCGCGCGCGGCACATCAAGCAACGGCCGCCACAATTCGCCAGCGGCAAAGGCGCGCCGCGCGGGCATCGCCGCCAAGCCGTCCAGCCCGCTGCCGCGCAACGCCTGCAACAAAAATGTCTCCGCCTGGTCGTCGCGGTGATGCGCGGTAAGCAGCACGCCGCGTGGCGGTAGCCGCGTTGCCAGCGCCTGATAACGCAACGCCCGCGCCCGTGCCTCGGCATTGCCGCCGCCCTCCGGCCAGTCCAGTTTGACGATTTCACACGCGACCCCGCGCGCCGCCGCTTCCCGCTGACAAAATTCGCCCCAGTCCGCGCTTGCCGCCGACCAGCCATGATCGACATAGCACGCCACAAGCGACGCAGAAAGCCGCGTGCGCTGCAACGTGAGCGCCTGCAACAGCGCCATGCTGTCGCGCCCGCCGCTGAGGGCGAGCAAAAACGCGCCGGGGCGGTAGTCCGCCTGCCAGCGCCAGAAGGGGAAATCGTCGGGAAGGAGCATGACTCAGCCGTTCATTCCCACGGCGTGTCGTCCATGTGGTTGAGGTAGTCCTGCAATTCTTGCGCCGCTTCGCGGATGAGGCGCGCATCCTGGCTGTCGAGCGCGGCGGTGAAGATGGCGATGCGCTGGCCGATGCTTTGCCGTTCGTCGCCCAGGCGCTGGGTATAGAGCCGTTCGGCGCGGGCGAGCAGGGTGCGGTTTTCGGTCTGGTCGCGCGGGTGGATTTTCAGCGCCGCCAGTTTTTCGTGCGCCGCCTGTAGCGCCGCTTCATCGAGGTTTTTGCCGCTGTTGTGGATGGTGAGTTGGCGCGTGCTGCCGTCGGCGGGCAGGTGTACGTCCACTTCCAAAAGACCGCTGACGTCGTAGGTGAAGCGCACTTCCGCCGGCATGTATTCGGGGTCGCTGTAGTCCGGCAACGGGATGTCGATTTCGCCGAGGTAGATGTTGTCACGCACGAGGCGCGCTTCGCCCTGGTAGATTTTGAAGAGCAGCGCGCTTTGGTTGGTCTGCACCGGGTAGTAGGTTTCCATGCGGCTGACCGGGATGACGGTGTTGCGCTCGATGATCGGGCTGAAGATGCCGCTTTCGTAGCGGTCTTGCCCGGTCTGGATGCTGGTTTCGACGCCGAGCGAGTAGGGCGCGACGTCGGTCATGACGACTTCTTCCAGCGCCTGGTCTTGCGCGACGAGCCCCGCCTGGATGGCCGCGCCAATGGCGATGGTTTCGTCCGGGTTGAGGCCGGTGGTCGGGAAGCGGCCAAAGAGGCGCGCCATGGTTTTGCGCAGGACGGGCATGCGGGTCGCGCCGCCGACGAGGATAATGTCGTTCAGGCTCGCGGCGCGCACGCCCGCATCGCGCAGGGTTTGTTCAATAGGGATGCGGCAGCGTTCAATCAGCGGTTCGCAGCGTTTTTCCCAGTCGGCGACAGTAATGCGCCATTCAAGCGGTGCGCCGTGGTGGTTCACCTGCATGGTGGTGTCGCCGCTGCCGAGCGCCTGTTTGGCGCGTTCTGCCGCGGCGTAGAGCGAGCCTTGGCTGTCTGCGAGGTTAATGGCGCTGTGTGCGGCGGCAAAGCCCTGGATGAGCAGTTCGGTGAAGTCTTCGCCGCCGAGCATGTTGTCGCCCGCGCTGGCGCGCACTTCCATGATGCCGGCGTACATGTCGAGCAGGGTGACGTCAAAGGTGCCGCCGCCGAGGTCAAGCACGAGGAATTTCT
>NZ_CALJAH010000250.1 GCF_938028185.1 uncultured Cardiobacterium sp.
GGCGAGCCAGCGCAAGCCCGCATCGCGCGGGCGGGCGCGCCACCACACGGGCAGCGTCGTCAGCGCCGCCACGAGCAGCAGCGCCGCGCCGTAGCTGTAGCCGCTTTTCAGGGCGAGGCTCAAGGCAAAAAACAAAAACGTCGCGCCATTAACCAATAGCTTCAGCCAAACCTTCATGACTTCCTCTCACGCCGCGCGAGGCAGGCGAGCATCAAATACTTGTTGAAATTATAAAAAGCCGAGCTGGCGGCGAGAAAAAAGCCGTAGCGCCCGGCAAAGAGCGTGCGGTGGACAAAATACTCGCGGCAGAAAGCGACGGCAGCGCGCAGCGGCAACGCCCACAGCGACGGCGGTTTCCGCCCGCCTGCCGCCTTCTCCTGCGCCCAGTCGTGGCTGTAGCGCAAATTCTTGCGGATGAAATGGGCGAGATTGTCGCTGGTGAAATGCAGCAAATCGCCGGGCAGACGCACCACCGCCGCCGCGCCGCGCGCCAGCGACTCATGCACCTCATACGGGTGATACTGAAAAAAGGCGCGGCCATAGAGGCGGGGAATATGATCGCGATAACGCGCGTTCACCGCCGTGCCGCAGAAAATATTGCTGCGCGAGACGGCATACACCGTATCCGGCGACGGCGGCGATTGCAGCACCGCACGGATGGCCGCCTTCAGCGTCGCATCCGGCTGCTCGTCCGCATCCAGCATCAGCACAAAATCACCCTGCGCCAACGCTTGCGCCCGCTGCCGCTGCACGCCAAAACCGCGCCAGTCGCGGTTCTCGTACCAGCGCACGCCGAAGCGGGCGGCAATCGTCGCGCTGTTGTCGCTACTGCCCGAATCCAGAATCACAATCTCGTCCGCCAAATCGCGCACCGCGGCGAGACAGGCGGGCAAATGCCGCGCCTCATTCTTGACAATCATCACCACACTGAGCGGATGCGGATTCCGCCCCGGCGGCGGCACCGCCAGCGGCAGCGCGCGCGCATTGACCGCGTGCGGCTGAAAATCATCGGCATAACTCTGCGGCCGCGCATTGCGGTCGCAGAGCAGCGCGTACTTGTTGAACGTATATTGCGCAAAAAGCCAGGCATACACCCAGCCGCTACTGCCCCGGAGAAAACGGCCATCGGCGAGATACTGCTTGCAAAACGCCCACAGACTGCGCAGCCACACGCCAAACGGCGAAACGCGCTTGCCGCGCGCGTGCGCCTCGCGCGCCCAGGTGTCAGCGTAAGAAAAGCGCTTTTCCAGCCAGAACAGCGGCGTATCGGCCGTATGATGCTCCAGAAAACCGGGCAACACCCGCGTCCGCGCACCATCGAGCAGCAGCGACTCATGCACCGCATTGCTGTTGAACTGAAAACGGCGCGGATAAACGCGCCAATACGGCTTGCCGCGCCAGCGCGGATGATCAATGAAGCGGCCAAACACCAAATCCAGCCGCCGCACGCCATACACCGTATTGCCCGGCGTCTCGTCCTTGATGCGGGCGAGGGCGGCGAGCAGCGTGTCGTCCGGCACCTCGTCCGCGTCCAGCGCAAAAATCCAGTCGCCGGTGGCGAGCGCCTGCGCCCGCTGCCGCTGGATGCCATAGCCCTGCCAGTCGGTGTTCACAAACCAGCGCGCGCCGAACCAGTTGGCGACCGCCTCGCTGTCATCGGTACTGCCCGAATCCAGAATCACAATCTCGTCGGCGACGCGCGCCACCCGTGGCAAACAGCGGCGCAAATTCGCCGCCTCGTTCCGCACCATCAACACCACACTCAGCGTCGCCATATCACCCCCAAAAATCCGCCAGCCACGGCGCCGGGCGCACATGGCGATACCACTTGCCGCCACCGCCGGCGATGGCGGTGTCCGGGTTGATTTCACCGTGGAAAACCAAAATATCGCAGTCCGGGCGGCGCGGTGCGAGGAAAAACGACAACGGCAGCGGATAGAGCGCGTGATACTTGAAACTCTTGCACCAACTATCCGGCCAAAAACGCAGCGCCTCGCGCTCACGCAAAAACGCCGACAACCACGCCTGCTCATTGCGGAAATGGGCGCGGATGGAGAGGAAATTGGCGCGGAAGACATCGAGCAGCGTCGGCAACGCGCCCAGCTCAAAACGATAGACCGAACTGTTGCCGACACCGCGCCACGGGCGCTTCCAGTCGCGGATGATGAAGACGCTGTTGCGGTCGTCCGCCTCGTGGGTAAAGAAATGGTCGATATTGCGCAGAATGACCACGTCCAAATCCAAAAACAGCGCCGTGCCCCTGAGACCGTAGAGATCGGGCGCAAACGTCGTCAATTTGCGCCAACCGCGCTCCGGCAGACCGTCCGGCAAATCCAGCGGCGGAATCGGATGACACACCACGGCGGGGTCAATCCCGGCGGGGTCGTCGGTGAGACAAATCATGGTAAACGGCAACGATAACTGCCGCGACACCATGCGAAACAGACGGTTAACAAACTCGGCGGGATACTTCGTACCCCACTTCATGCAGAGAACATAACGGGCGGACATAAAAATAACGAGAAAAAACAGATTGATGAAAAAGCGGGCGCAGGCGGTAGTATAGCGGAAAGGCACAACCCGCCGCAGCGCATCAGTCTGCAGTAGCCATAGGGTGCGTCTCGGCGCACCGTCCTGAAGCTGCGCCGGTTATAGCCATCCACCGAAAGTTTCAGACAAGGCGCGTCGCCGAAGACAGTACGC
>NZ_CALJAH010000251.1 GCF_938028185.1 uncultured Cardiobacterium sp.
CTGCCACCCACAGCTGGTTTGGCCGGCTCGCGCTGAAGTCGCGTTTGACCAAATCCGGCAAGTCCGAACGCCCTTCGCTGACGGTGCTGCGCTTGCCCTTGCCGCGCCACACGCCCTGCAAGCCTGCACGGCGCACCAACCGCTCAATCGTGCCGTGCGCCATCGCGATGCCCCCCGCATAGCAGCTGTTTCCAGACCTTGCGCACGCCGCAGATTACATTGCTCTCGTCGTAAACTATTAATATTTCAACAAGTTACGCTTCAGCAGGGCGGCTATGTAGGCGACCACGTGGCGGCGTGCTTCTTGCCCCGCCCCGCCGTATCGCGCTGTTTCGCCCCTTCGCGGGAGAGGTGTTCGGAGAGTTCCGTCCCGCCCGCGTAGCTGTGCAGGGTGTCGTAGATACCGAAATCTTTGCCCGCGTCTGCAGGGATGGCGGGCAAGCACGTCGTCCGCCAGCCAGCCTTGCAAGTCGCCGTCGCAGTAGATGAACAGCCGCTTTACCGGCGGCAGGGCGAGTGTTTCCGGCCCGTGGCAGAAAAACGCACTCCATACCGGCCAGCCCGTCAGTTGCCGGGTGGCGTCATCGGTAACGTGCGTCCAAGATTGTCCCGCTCTTTCGGGCAGGGGCAGGATTTCGGCATGGTCGCGGTATTTCATTGCCCCGTCTCCTTCACCCAGGCGATGTATTCAAAGGCCACGGTGACTTGGGGCGATCATTGTGCATCTCCGTCCAAACGCTGCGCAAAGTCCTGATAGAGTGGATCTGTCGGCTTGGTGCTGATGAAATAGGCATCATGTTCGTGGTCGGCAATGAAGGCGGCAACGGCAGCTTTGGCACTTTCTTCGTCGGGGAAGCGCCCTAAAGGTTGCCAGCGAGCAGAATAAATATTGGCGGCGATGTCTTGCTCCGTGCGTTCCAGCGGCACGGCCACAGCGGCGATATAGGGAAATGGCGGGATGGTTTTCATGGTTGTACCTCTTGTAGGTTGTCCGCGCTTTGGCTGCTATTCCAAATGGCGGCGTGGGGGGGTTAGCAGACCGGCCAATGAAACCGGCAGGCGCGAACGCCTCTCCGCTCCTACTCCATCGGGTGCGGTTTTCGGGCATAAGAATGCCGTCTTGCGTTGGTCCGTCGTTGGTTTCAGCCTGCTAAAGCTCACCGCTGATGTTGCAGCGGCGCGTGCATGGTGTACCTTGCGGGCAATGGGGTCAAGGAGGATGGTGAGGCTGGGGTTCATTGCAGCGCCTCCCAAACAAAGGCGCGTTCTTGTTGCAGGCGGGCTTTCATGAGGCGGTGATGCTGCTTTTCCAGCTTGCGCTGATTCAGGTGCTTGCCTGCTTCGCTGCCGCGTTCGCGGGATTGCCGTTCCTGTTCTTCCCAAAAGACGAGGTTGTCACGGATGTCTTCACGTCTGGCTTCGCCCGTCGCCCAGTATTGCCACAGCACTTCTTCGCACTCCGCCTGGTAGCGGCGGATGGTGTCGCGGATGGCGGGCGCTACCTTGCCGGGGTTGATGGTGTGCAGCCATGCGGGCAGTTATTTCAGCGGCAGGCAGAGCATACGCCGCTGTTTGCCGTCGTCGGCAACCGTGGTCATGATGACCACAGTTGAGGCAAAGCGGGTCGTCAGCTTGCGCTGTTGGCTTTTCCAGCTCATATCCATGCCTTCCACGATGGGGCGAAGGGGTTCTCGTCGTGGTCGATGAGTACCAGCGGCTTGCCGTGAAAGGGGATGGTGATTTTGACGGTACTCATCGCGCCCTCCGTGCCTTTCTGGCGGCATAGACGTCGCGGATGTATTGCGGATCGGTGTGGCGGGCGATGTTCACCGTTGAGAAGCGTTCATAGAATTCTCGTTGGGTGATGGTCTGCCCATCGAGCAGGCACGCCAGCACTTCAGCAATCACGGAATCCACTACGGGAGGAAATGCCGGGGTACAATCCGTTGGCGCTATACTTCGATTGAGGTTGTCCGAAAGGGCGGCTTTTTTTCGTTTCCATTATTGCCCACTTGTGCTTGCAGTCGATGATTCGTCAACAAAAACAAACTTCGTGCGGGACGGGCTGGTATAGATGGCGCTATCGGCTGCGGCTACAAAATATAATGGCGTCCCGCTTGCTGTAGTTCTGGTACGAGTAGCGCGGGTCTTTCGTGTTTTCCGACATCATGGTGCGAACGCAAGTATGGTAAGGCGAGAGGTAATAATAGGTAGCTCCCAGTACCACAATCAACAGTGCGACAAGTGCTATATACATCACCATCTTTTGCCGGAACAATTGCGCCAGTTTATCACCCAATTCAAGGTTCTTTGCCGCATTGGTGATGCCCTGCGCGCTATTTGCCATAAAGACAGATATTCCCCCCCCTTCTTCATCAGTTTCAAGATAATCATTTATCAACACATTACATATTGCGCGCCAGTATTTATATGAAAAATAAAAAAATACAATCCAAGAAAAGAGCAACCAAAATCCATCTTTATATTGGCTAAGTTCTGCCGGAATCATGGCAATAAAAAGGAAGGATAACACACTCGGAACTGCCAAAAGTACAGATAAAACAACTGCGGCAGGTTTCTCAAATGGTGCTCGCCATAATCTTCTTACACCTCTCGCCAGATAATAAAAAGCTACGATAATGACCAATCTGATAGCGAACCAAATTACGAAGGCGATTACTATTTCTGTGGTGCTCATGGTGCTGGTCATCAAACGATAAACAGCTTGTGGATCAAATACATCAACGCTATATGCACGAGCATTTTGTTTTTTGGCTGCTGCTTCTGCTTCCATTTCGGCACGGTAGCCGCCGAGGATGTCATTCTGTATCGCGTATGGACTATTGGTATAAGAAACAGGTTTTTGTTTATGTGAAGATTTCGTTGTTGTAGGTAATGAATATTGTTTCTTTGAGGCATTAAATATAGATACGTTATTTTTTCCTATTCTTTTTTTGGCTTCCATAGCAACCTGAAGCAATTCCTTGTTTGATACTTGTATCATCAAAACATAATTACTTAGTTTATATTCAAAACAATTTAACTCAATAATTACGTTCCCCTTGTTATAAAAAGAAAGTGTTTCAGTGTTGAGTGATTCTATTAAGCCTGGATTATATCTTTTTTAAAACTCTTTTCGTATGATTCCTTCCCGTTTATACATCCAGATTTATCTATACCAAAGCTATATTCTAGTCCTGCTATTCTAGCTATTTTGAAGTCATAAGGATTTAAAGTAAGCAAGTACGATATCCGCTCTTTTTTTATATTATTTTCTAAGAAGACGGAGAATACTTCATCATCTTCCGTAATTTCATAATCTTGGCGCTGTATATTAAATACCTCGCCAAATCTAAAACCAAATATTCCGTCAATCTCTTCTGCATATACAGCCGTGGATAATGTTGCCGCTACAAGTAACAACAGCTTCTTCATCTTTCCTCCTGATTAGTGATTGCATTGCGGGCTGCCATGGGCGCTGCCACCTTCGAGGCATTCACACGCCTCGCTGTTGGGCTTTGCTGCGCGGCGGTATTTCCAGTTCGATGTCGACCACGGTTGGATCGGATGGCGCCAGCATTTCGACGGCATTGCGCCACTTCCGGGCAGGTTCGGCATTCTCCAGCACATCATGCGGGGCGGGTTCGGCCAGGCGGGTGATGATGACGGGCGCGCGTTCGGCGGCCTTCTGTACTTTGCTGGTGTGCTGGTTGAAATAGCGGCTGGTGATGGTGATCATGGGCGGCTCCTTGTCGTGTGTTTGTAGGGATGTTACTACCACGCGCAAGGGCTATCAATGGC
>NZ_CALJAH010000252.1 GCF_938028185.1 uncultured Cardiobacterium sp.
AACCACGAATCTCCCGAACGTCCCGCCCGCTCCCGGCTGTACCTGCTGCTTGCGCCTTTGCTCGCCGCGAGTGCCGCCGAAGCGAAAGGCACGAAAAAGCCTGCCGCCGTGCCCCTGCGCGGCGAGCAGGCCGAGATTGAGTCCGTCCTGCGCGAGCTGGAATACCTGCGCGAGCGGGTGCAGGCACTACAGGGCAAATACGGGCGTGTCACCGGCAACGCCAAGATCCGCTTCAACTACCCGGCATGTATTGAGCAGTTGCGCGTCACGGAAGGGAACATCCGCGATTTCTTGAACGCGCGCATTGACGTGATTACCACCACTCCGCCGCAGCCGGTGAAAGGCGACCTGCATTTTGTGAGGCCGAACTGATGGCGAATGACAACGACGGCAAGATTTCCAGTGGGGATACCGCACGCGATATCGCCAAGGTGAAGGAAGCCTTCAACGGCACTGCCAGCATCGACAAACATCCAAACATCAAACTCGATTATGCCCTCGGCAAGGTCATGGTCGCACTACCAATCGCATTGCTGTTGCTGATGGGTCTTCATGTGCTGATGACCAAAGTCAAAACAGCGGACAACGAACAGGGCGAGCTCGGCGTCGTCCGCGTGGTCGGCATGATTGTCGTCGGCCTGGTGATGCTGCTGGCGTTTATCTACATGACTACTACCGAATAACCCGACCACCACGGAGGCTTTATGCATGTGATGACCCCTGGCTGACATTTTTGCCACCTATTTTTCTTATTTCTTCATCCACAAACACGGAGTTTTTATGCAAAACCTGACCCTCACCCCGCGCTACCGTCTGCCCGGTGGCTTCATGATAGATGGCGCTACCCTGCTGCGCGTCCTGCTGTTGTTGGCATTGTTTGCCATGTTGCTCTGGGGCAATGATGCCTTTGCCCAGGCCAAGCTGCCGACCGGCGACAAACTGGCCATCCCTGGCACAAACGATGGGGATTCCTGGGCGAAAAAAATTGTCTATGCCATCGTTTTTATCATTGTACTGATGGCTCTGGCTGGTCTCGGCAAGGGGCTCGTTGACTTTATTTTCAACATGTTCAACGACGCTAACGATGCCCGTCAGTCCGACAGTGGCTGGGGGGCGACTCTGAAAAAGGTTGGCATTGGCCTTGTCCTCATCATCGTTGCCGTTGTGGTGTTCATGGTGTTGAACGAGTACGTCATCGATCCGCTCCTGAAAATGTTTGGCTGAGGCAAGACGATGGCACAGCACGAAGAACGGCGCGGCAAGCCGCGCAAAACCCTGAGCCAGCTGGAGGAAGAACCGGAAACTTCCTTCTATGGGCTTACCTTCGGCGAGGTCAGCAGCATCCTGAAAAAGGTCATCCTGGTCGCCGTTGCCGCCGCCGTCGTGCTGTCCATGCTCATCCGCTGGGAGATCGCTTCCATCCTCGCCATCGGCATCTCCATTGGCTTCGGCTGGCTGCTCGTC
>NZ_CALJAH010000253.1 GCF_938028185.1 uncultured Cardiobacterium sp.
GAAATGCCATGAAAAACCTGCTTTTCTCCCTCGCCTTGCTCGGCGGCAGCGCGCTTGCCACGCCGACTGCCATCATCCACACCTCGATGGGCGACATCACCGTCGAGCTGGACGAAGACCGCGCTCCGGCGACGGTCGCCAACTTCCGCCGCTACGCCGAAGACGGCTTCTATAACGACACCATCTTCCACCGCGTCATCCCCGGCTTCATGATCCAGGGCGGCGGCCACACCGCCGACATGAAAGAAAAGCCGACGCGCGAGCCGATTGCCAACGAAGCGCACAACGGCCTGAAAAACGCGCGCGGCACCATTGCGATGGCGCGCACCAGCAACCCGCATTCGGCCACCGCACAATTCTTCATCAACCTGGTCGATAACGACGCGCTCAATCCTGGCGGTGCCGACCCTTACGGATACGCCGTTTTCGGCAAAGTGGTGAGCGGCATGAGCACTGTGGACGCCATCGCCAAGGTCAAAACCGGCGCCCGCCCGCCCTATGCAGACGTGCCGGAAAAAACCGTCACCATCCAGACCGTAGAAATCCTGCCCGAACCCAAAGAGGAAAAAGCCAAATGATCCGCTTCACCACCAACCACGGCGTCATCGACATCGAACTCGACTTCGACAAAGCGCCCATCACCGCGAAAAACTTCCAGCAATACGCGGAAGACGGCTTCTATAACGGCACCATCTTCCACCGCGTCATCCCCGGATTCGTTATCCAGGGCGGCGGCATGGAGCCGGGCATGGTCGAAAAAGACACACGCGAGCCGATTGCAAACGAAGCCGACAACGGCCTGAAAAACCTGCGCGGCACGCTGTCGATGGCGCGCACCAGCGACCCGCACAGCGCCTCGTCGCAGTTTTTCATCAACCTCGTCGATAACGGCTACCTCAACCACACCAGTAAAACCCAAGCGGGCTGGGGCTACGCCGTCTTCGGCAAGGTCGTCGCCGGGCTGGACGTGATTGACAAAATCGCCGCAGTCAAAACCGGGCGCAACGGGATGCACCGCGACGTGCCCACGGAAGACGTGATTATCGAGAAGACGGAAATTCTGTAAAACATCGCCCCTGTCAGCCACCGCCGACAGGGGCTTTTTACAGGGGCAGGTGGAAGTGGACCATCACCAGGGCCGTTGACAGACCTGATTTGATGCCAATGGGCAAAGGGCGCCGTTATGGCGCGGCAAGGACAGCTGATAACCGCCTCTTTCCCGAAGTATAGCCATCCACCGAAAGCCTCATACGGTGTTGCGTCGCCTCGCCGTACAAAAGCGTACTGTCTTCGGCGACGCGCCTTGTCTGAAACTTTCAGTGGATGGCTATAGTCTTGTGGATCGTCCACACCGGTAGCCCGTGGTGCGAAAGGTTCACCACCACGGGCAGGGCACAAAATGGGAACCCAAAATCAGGCCATCGGCAAGTCCAAAGGCGGGATGGCCACGAAGCGACTTGTCGTGCTCCCGCGTGGGGAGCGACCAACACCAACAACATCAACAACATCGCCGCCCTTGTTTCAATTCGCGCTCCCGCGTGGGGAGCGACGGGCTGGCTGTCATGGACGAGGCACAGTTTTACAAGTTTCAATTCGCGCTCCCGCGTGGGGAGCGACCAGCGATGCGGGCGTTACGGGTTTGGTAAATGGTGTTTCAATTCGCGCTCCCGCGTGGGGAGCGACAATCGGCGGTTTGAAAATGTTGCCGAATGTTGCAGTTTCAATTCGCGCTCCCGCGTGGGGAGCGACTTTTGTAGTGTGTGTGTTGGTAGAGTTTCAATTCGCGCTCCCGCGAGGGGAGCGACTTTTGTAGTGTGTGTGTGTTGGTAGAGTTTCAATTCGCGCTCCCGCGAGGGGAGCGACTGCGCCGGAGACGGCCAGCGCTGGCAGGACTGCGGTTTCAACTCGCGCTCCCGCGTGAGGAGCGACTTTCAAGGGCGGTGGTGTCCTAAAATGTATGCTGCCTCAAACAAATCCGTAATTGATATAGAAAA
>NZ_CALJAH010000254.1 GCF_938028185.1 uncultured Cardiobacterium sp.
TTTCGTATTTCATTTGGGAATTGTAAATCTTCAGGATACTTTCGCAAGAGGTCTAATGGTTCGCTGTTTATCAAACCGCCGAACCTGCCCTACGACCAGCGCTTCCAGCAGGACAAAAACCTGCCCATCGAAATCAAGGTACGCCACAGCAAGCGCGAGGCGGACGTGATGAACATCGTCAGCAACCTCGCCACCTTGCCCGCGACACTCTCCGCCGACACCGTCAGCTCGGTCATCATGTCGCCCGCACTGCTCAAGGCGGGAATGAATTACTTCATGAAAAAAGAAGACGGCGACAGCGCCCCGGCCACACCATGACCATGCGCGGCGCGCAACCGCAAAAGCCCTCCGGATGGAGGGCTTTTTGTTGGGCGAGGGGCTGCGGACAGCCAACACGCAAACGTAGGTCGGCCATTCATGGCCGACATCTGCTGTTTTTCCGCCCGCTGCGCCCGGTGTGTGGCGGCGCAGCCAAAAGCGTCAGCCCTTGTGCCGCGTCACGCTGTCTTCGCGCGGTTGCCAGTCCACCGGCTCGCCGCGCAGCAGGGTCGCGATCATTTCGCGGATGATGGCGTTATTGACCTTGGCAATGGCCGCCATGCGCTCGTTGCCGAAGCGCGGCAGGTTGGGGTCGTAGGCTTCTGCCATTTGTTGGGTGGCGTAGCGGTCGCGGTGGTAGTAAAACTCGCTGATTTCTTTGGCTTTCTCTGTATCCATCCCCAGCACTTCGAGCGCGGTGCGCCCGGTGCGGATGGCGGCGTCGAAGGTTTCGCGGATGATGACGCTCGCGCCCGCCTTATAGAGTTCATAGACGTGGATGCGGTCGTAGGCGCGGGCGATGATGGGCAGGTTCGGATGCGCGCGGCGGACGTGTTCGGTGATGGCGACTGCCTGTTCGCGCTGGTCGATGGCGATTATCAGCAGTTGTGCCTTGTCGATGCCGGCGGCGGCGAGCAGCGCCGGTTGGCTGGCGTCGCCGAAGTAGCTTTTGACGCCGAAGCGCGACAGGCCTTCCACGGTTTCCACGTCGTAGTCGATGACGGTGGTGTGGTGTCCGCAGCAGAGCAGGAGGTTGTCCACCAGTTGGCCGACGCGACCGTGGCCGAGGATGATGATGGGGTTTTCTTCTTCGATGGTGTCGGCTTCGCGGCTGTGGGCGTCGCCGCTGGCGCGCGGCGCGAGCAGTTTGTCGTAGGCGATGAAGAGCAGCGGCGTCAGCAGCATGGAGAGGGCGACGACCAGCAGCAGCCGTTCGGCGGTGTCCTGCGGCAGGTCGCCGTGCTGCACGGTAAAGGAGAGGAGGACGAAGCCAAATTCGCCCGCTTGCGCCAGCGCCAGGGTAAAGAGCGGCAGGCTGGTACCGCGCAGGCGGAAAACTTTGCCGAGGGTATAAAGCACGCCCGCCTTGACCGCCATTACTGCCACGGTGAGGCTGAGGATGAGCGGAAATTCGCCAAAGAGCAGCTCAAAGTCGATGCCCGCGCCGACGGTGATGAAGAACAGGCCGAGCAGGA
>NZ_CALJAH010000255.1 GCF_938028185.1 uncultured Cardiobacterium sp.
AGGACGCCCGCACCAGCGGGCGTCTTTTATGATGCAGATCAGATTGCAGAACTGGTCTTGAGGCTGTTTACATTTCGTTTTGGATATAGTCGCTACGCGCTTTTCTACACCCCCTCCCCGATCCTCCCCCGCTTCGCAGGGGAGGGGGGATTCAAATTGCAAACACGCCCCTGAATCGTGAAAAACCGCCCCGGAGGGCGGTTTTTTTAGGGGTGCAGCAGCGTGGGTTCGCGGATGAGGGTGGCGACGGCAGCGCGGATGGAGGCGAGGCCGTAATCTTCTGCACGCAGGGCGGCGACGGGGCGGATGTCAAGTGCGCCGGCGTCATCGGCGGCGCGGGCGTTGTGGAAATCCGGCACGCGGGCGAGGTAGAACAGGTCGGCGGTGAAGACGTCGATGCCGCTGTAGGGGTAGGTGTTGGGCAGCGAGAACAGGTAGCGCAGCGCGTGTGGCGCGAGACCGGTTTCTTCGTGCAACTCGCGCCGGGCGGCGGCTTCAACTGTCTCGTGCGCTTCCACGAAGCCGCCGGGCAGGTCGAGCGTGCCTTTTGCCGGTTCGCGTGCGCGGCGCACGGAGAGGATTTGGCCGTGGTCGTCAAGGACAATGCAGGCGACGGCGGCGGCAACGTTGTGGTAGTAGGTGAGGTCGCAATGCGGGCAATGCAGCGCGTGGTCGGGCGGGTGTTGCAGGCCGGGCGCGCCGCAGCGCGGGCAGTAGCGGAAGGTGTGCAGCGGGTGGGTCATGGTCAGTCTTGCAGTTTTTTGAGCTGTTTTTTCAGGGCGATTTCGTCCCAGTATTCTTCATCTTCTGCTCTTATTTTCCATTCCAGCGCTTTGCCTGCCCGTGCCGGATCATCGCCGGGATTATAGCTGTAAAGCCACATCAGCATATTTGCGCCATTTTTGGAACCCTGCGCAGCGGATTGGTTGAAGAGTTCATAGGCTTTGGCGGTGTTGCGCTGCAAACCGAAACGTCCCGTACGGTAGGCTTCGGCCAGCTCGTTGGTGGCTTCGCCTTCTCCGGCATTGCTGGCTTTTTCGTACCATTCCAGCGCCTTGGCTTCGTTTTTTTCTTCATAGCGGTAGAAAGAAGCAAGCCTGTACATGGCGTAAGCGGACGGTTTTTCCTGGGTAGCGGCTTTTTTTAACAGTTCTTTTGCCATTTGCGCAAATGGTTCTTTCTCGTGTTGCACATCCACAAAGCCGGCGTTGTAAAACTCTCCAAGATACGCCGTCGCATCGGCGTCACCTTGCGCAACAGCAGGTTCGAGCCATTGTTGCGCATTACGATCTAGCCTTTCTTTTGCAAGGAGCGCCAATGTAATTTGGGCGACAGTGTTGTTTTGTGCGGCGGCTTTTTTTAGCCATTCGTCAGCTTTGGCGGCGTCTTTTTCTGCGCCGATGCCGTAGTGGTAGAGCAGTCCGAGCGCGGCTTGTGCCTGGGCGTTGCCCTGTACCGCGGCTTTTTCGTACCACTGGCGCGCCAGTGAATAATTGGGTTTGGCACTTTCTGTTTCGAGGGCATAGCCTTGGGCAAGCAGGAATTGGGCGTTGGCGTCGCCTGCTTCGGCTTTGCCCTGCTGTTGCCTGATTTGGGTGATGTAGTCGGTGGTTTCCGCGGCGGGTGCGGTCAGCGAGACGGTGCTGGTTAGCGCGAGGGCGAGCAGGGTGGCAAGGATGCGGATTGGCATAGGAAAAATTCCCGTTGTGGTGCAGCCGCGCGCTCTGCCGCTATTCGCTGCGGTACGGGCTGCGGGTGTTGAAGGCGAGCGAGAGGGTGCCTTTGTCGAGATAGGAAAGTTCGCCGCCCATCGGCACGCCGTGCGCGAGGCGGGTCGCGGGGACGTTGTGTTTGGCGGCGAGTTCGGCGAGGAAGTAGGCGGTGGTTTCGCCTTCGAGGGTGCTGTTGGTGGCCAGCACCATTTCTTTGATGTCGCCGGTGGCCAGCTGTTCATCGAGGATGTCCATGCCGAGTTCGTAGGGGCCGATGCCGTCCAGCGGCGAGATGAAGCCCATCAGCACGAAGTAGAGGCCACGGTAGTCGGTGGATTGTTCAAGGGCGAGGACGTCGGCGGGGGCTTCAACGACGCAGATGGTGCTGTGGTCGCGTCTGGGGTTGGCGCAGATGAGGCAAAGTTCGGCGTCGCTGATGTTGCGGCATTGTTGGCAACGGGCCGCGGTGTGCAGCGCGTGGTTGAGGGCATCCGCCAGTTGTTGGCCTTTTTGTGGTTGTTCAAGCAAAAGGCGCAACGCCATGCGCTGCGCCGTTTTGTTGCCGACGCCGGGCAGGCAGGTGAGCGCCTGCACCAGTTGGTCGAACGAGGGCGAGAAGCTCATCAGAAGGGCAGTTTGAAGCCGCCGGGCAGTCCCATGCCGCCGGTGAGGTTCGCCATTTCTTCCTGGGTCATGGCATTGACTTTGGCGCTGGCGTCGCTGATGGCGGCGGCGAGCAGCGCTTCGAGCATTTCTTTGTCTTCTTTCAGCGCTTCTTCGGAGAGTTCTACGCGCTGACAGGCGTAGTGGCCGTTCAGGGTGACTTTGACCGCGCCTGCGCCGGCGATGCCGACGATGTGACGGTTTGCCAGTTCTGCCTGCATTTTTTGCATATTCTCTTGCATTTCCTGCGCTTTTTTCATCATGGTGCCGAGTTTGCCGGGTAGCATCATTTTTTACTCCTGTGTGTTCAAGGGTTGGATGTTGTCCACTTGCAGGGCGGCGCCGAAGGTGGCTTGTGCCGCCCGTACTTGTGGGTGGTTAAGGAATTCTTGTTCGGCGCGCTGTTGCGCGGCGGCATTTTTTTGCCGACGGTATTCGATGGGGGTTTTCAGATCGCCATCGCCGGGGCGGATTTCGAGGGTGCAAGGGACACCGAGCGCGTGGCTGAGGGCGGCGGCGGCCTGTTCGCGGTTTTGTGCCTGGTCGAAGATGATGCCGGTCGGCGCGGTGCAAAGGCTGAGGAGCGGCGCCTGCCAACTGGCGGGGATGCTGTTTTCGAGCAGCAGCAGCGGGTATTCGTGCAGGTCGAGGGTAGTGAGGAAGTCGCTCCAGCGTTCGGGGTTGTCAATCAGGTCGGCGGGGTCGGTGGTTTTGCCCGGAGCGGTTTTTGTCGCGGGTTCGGGGGCGGTTGCCACAGCAGGCGCGGCAACAGCTTCAGGCTTTTTTGCCGCTGTGCTTCCGCTGTCATCGGGGATGGTTTCGCTGACCCACGGCGGGACGTCGCCGTTGTCCGGGGTATCGGCGGCGGATGGTTCTTCCCACGGCGGCGGTTCGTTGGCGATAGGTGTCGGGGACGGTTCGGCAGGAATGGCGGTCGCGGGTTCTTCCTCGCTCGCAGTAGGTGTTGCGGCGGGTATGGTTGGTGTAACAGGCACCGGGGACGGTTCGGCTGGAATGGCGGGTGCGGGTTTTTCCTTGCTCGCAGCAAGTGTTTCTGCGGATGTTGGCGCAACCGGTACGGGTGCCGGGGTCGGTTCGGCAGGAGTGGCGGGTGCGGGTTCTGCCTGTGGTAATGCTTCGCTCGCGGCGGTTTTTCCGTTTTGCAGACTGGCCGTCAGTTCGGTGAGCGAAGCAGTAAGGTCTGCGTCCGCCGGGGCGGCTTCGCGTACCGGGCGCGCGTTCGCCGGGTCGCTGGTGGGCAGCAGCGGTTGCAGGGCAATCATGCGCAGCAGGCTCATTTCCAGCGCCATGCGCGCATCCGGCTGGTAGGGCAGGTTTTGCCACGCTTCGCTGCCGATTTGATACCACAGTTGCAGCAGTTCGACCGGCAGGCGTTGTGCCAGTGCGTGCAGCGCCGCCGGGATTTCTTCGGGGTAGCGTTCCGCGCCGAGCTGGGCGATGGTGATTTTTTGCATTTGTTGCAGCAGGCGCAGCAGCAGTCCGGCATAATCGGGCGCGTATTCGTCCAGCGATTCGAGGATGTTGCGCAGACCGCCCGCGTCGCCGTCAGCGAGCAGGCGCAGCATATGCAGCAGCTGCGGTTCGGGGACGGCACCGAGCAAGGTGGCGACGTCATGGGTGCGGACGTGTCCCTGGCCGTAGGCCAATGCCTGGTCAAGCAGGCTGAGGCTGTCGCGCATACTGCCGGCGGCGGCATTGGCGAGCAGTTGCAGCGCGTCCGGCTCGTATTCGGCGTGTTCGGCTTGCAGGATGCTGGCGAGGTGTTCGCTGATTTGCCGCTCGCTCATGTTTTTCAGGTGGAATTGCAGGCAGCGCGAGAGGATGGTCGCGGGCAATTTCTGCGGGTCGGTGGTGGCGAGGATGAATTTGACGTGCGGCGGCGGTTCTTCCAGCGTTTTCAGCAGCGCATTGAAGCTGCTGGCGGAAAACATATGCACTTCGTCAATGAGATAGACTTTGTATTGTCCTTTGACAGGAGCGTAGGGGACGTTATCGAGCAGTTCGCGCGTTTCTTCAACGCGGGAGCGCGAGGCGGCATCCACTTCGATGAGGTCGGGAAAGCGCCCCTGGTCGATTTCCTTGCAGTGGTCGCATTCGCCGCAGGGATTGGAGCTGACGTGATTTTTCTGGCAGTTGAGCGATTTGGCGAAGATGCGGGCGATGGTGGTTTTGCCAACGCCGCGCGTACCGGTAAAGAGGTAAGCGTGATGGATGCGGTTATGGTCCAGCGCGTAGGTCAGCGCTTGGGTCACATGCGTCTGGCCGACCAGTTCGTGAAAGTTTTTCGGCCGCCATTTGCGTGCGAGAACCTGATACATGGGGTGCTTGTTTGAGAAAAAGAAAAAGGCCTGCACCAGCTTACTCCGGCACCCGATTTCACCGCTACCGCTGCTTCCTTCCGGACCTGACGGGGTTTGCGGCTGATCGTTGCGAAGCGCCAATGCAGACCAGCGGCGTATTCTACGGATTTTTTACCGGGATGCAACCTTTTCGCAAGGAAGCGTGCGCTGCGATAATGCCCGTGCCGGGCTGCCCGGCGCATTCAACCGGAGAGACAATCATGACCCAAATGAACGTGACGTATCAGGGACAACTGCACTGCCACGCCGAACACGCTGCGAGCGGGGCGACGCTGTTTACCGACGCGCCTGTTGATAACGGCGGCAAGGGCGAAGGCTTTTCGCCGACCGATCTGGTCGCCACCGCGCTCGCCGCCTGTGTGCTGACGATGATGGCGAAGAAGGCGGAAATCCTCGGCGTGCCGTACCGCGAGCCGCGCATTACCGCCGAAAAACACATGAAAACCGAGCCGCGCCGCATCGGCGAAATCGTCCTCAACATTTACTTTCAGGACAGCTACGACGAGAAAACGCGCCGCCTGCTGGAAGCGACCGCGCACGCCTGCCCGGTAGCGCAGAGTCTGCACCCGGATTTGACGCAAACGCTGCATTTTCATTATCCTGAATAATTGAGTGAAAAGTGCGCTGCGGCGCACTTTTTATTTGCTGGAGCAGTGCTTGTATAATTATACGACCAATTGAAGTTGGCAATTTATTTGAAATAAAATTCTGAATAAGGTGGTACGATGAATTATATTTATTCTGATACAATAAGCAATAATATAAAAAAGGTAGAGCAATATATCCTTGTGGTTTATGAACCGCAGTCTTCTGAAAAAGATAAAAATCTATATTTTGAAAAAGATTTTATTGCCTGTTTGCTTATTGAAAAGGAAGAATATTATGAAAAAGATGACCTCTTAATTATTAGGGAGGCTTATCTGAAGCTATCATATAAAGTGTTATTCTCAATATATTCTCAAAAAACAAAATCTGGCTCTTTTCAAGGCGGATATTACAATTATAGTATGCCACAAGTATCAATAACCTCCAGCTCTCCGGGTATAGATGGTTTTGTTTTGATAGAAGATTCTGATCTTAGAGAAAAGAGGATTGGGACATATCTTATGAATGAGGTTGTCTCTTGGGCAAAACAATGGCCAGAAGCAAAAGTAAAACCTGTAAAATTATATAAGGTACAGGCTACTAATGACAATAAAGCAAGAAGAAATCGTTTTTATGAGAGATTTGGACTGGTATTTGAATATTCTGATTCCAATAAATCAGAAGGAAAGTCTAACGAGATGTTTGCAAGCGAATTGATTGAAGTTGATACGTGGAGAAAAAATATTAAAAAACAGAAAATAAATGAATTCTTGTGTGATATTTTACGCGAAAATCGCAGATATAAGGCAGAAAATAAAAGGAATCTTAACGAGATTAAACGATTAAATAAATACCTAGATGAAGCCAGAGAACATCCTTTTGCTTGGTGCTTGCAATATGGCGAGTTTGGAATTTTTATGAAGTTTTTGATATTTTTTATTCTATGGATGGCCAAATTATTACGAGGATTCAGTTCATTGTTTTTAAAGAGGTAAAATTATAGTTGTGTAATATAAAAATCTTCGCCAGATTAAGTTGTATTTAATTTTTGCTATAATATTTGTTACATTACCTTTGCACCTCCCCCCAATCCTGCTCAAAGTAACTCACCAGTTTTTGCGTGTTGAGGTAATTCGGCTCAACGGCGCGGCGTGCCATGTCCGGCGGGAAGCGGAACATTTCTGCCGCCGTTTGTGCGTTGAGGTAGCGGGTTTTGACGTCAAAGCGGGTCGGTACGGGGAAAGCGTCCGTGTGTGCGGCGAGGACGTAGCCCCATTCACCGAAGGACGGCACGTAAACGTGATACGGCGCGGTGTGGAGACCTGCTGCTTCCAGCGTCGCCACCACCGACCAGTAGGCGTTCGGCGCGAAGTAGGGCGAGGTGGATTGTACGACGATGTAACCGCCGGGCGCGAGGTGGCGCGCGACGAGGCGGTACATCGGCACCGAGTAGAGTTTGCCGAGGGAGAAGTTGGACGGGTCGGGCAGGTCGATGATGATGACGTCGTATGCGCCACGGTCGGTTTCCAGCCATTGTGCGGCGTCGGCGTTGATGACGCGCAGTTTCGGATGGGTGAGCGCGCCGCCGTTGAGTGCGGTCAGAGTGGCGGAGGTGGCGAAGGTGCGGGTCATTTCCGCGTCCAGATCGACGAGGGTAATCTGTTGAACTTGCGGGTATTTCAGCACTTCGCGTGCGGCGAGGCCATCGCCGCCGCCGAGGATGAGGACGCGCGCGGGCGACCGCGCCATTTGCATCGCCGGCAGTACCAGCGCTTCGTGGTAGCGCGCTTCGTCGCG
>NZ_CALJAH010000256.1 GCF_938028185.1 uncultured Cardiobacterium sp.
TTCGGCCAGGGTTTGTCCGGCGCGCACGCTGTCGCCCGCTTGCAGAGTGATGCGGCGCAGGGTGCCGCTGACGGGCGCGTGGATGTGGTAGCGGTTTTTCAGGCGGGTGCGGCCTTCTTCGCTGTAGGTTTGTTGGAGGTCGTGCGGGCTGGCGGTGGCGCTGGCGATGAGGGTTTGTTCTTCGCGCAGGGCGAGGTAGGCCAGGTAGGCGACGGCGGCAGCGAGGGCGAGCCAGGTGAGGGTTTTGCGCATGGGTTACTCCCTTGTTTTCAGGACTTCGATGAGGTCAAGGCGGCGCAGTTGGCGCGCGATGACGAGGGCGGAGAGGGCGGCGCTCGCGAGCGTGGTCAGGGTGGCGATGGCGTAGGCGGCGGGGTCGATGATGGCGGGCACCCGGTAGAGGTCGTTTTGCAGTCCCTGGGCGAGGCCGTAGATGAGGCTGTAGCCGCAGGCGATGCCGAGCGGCAGCGAGGCGAGGACGAGGATGTGCATTTCGCCGAGGAGGATGTAGCGCACTTCGCCGTGGCTGAAGCCGAGGACGCGCAGGCTGGCGAGTTCGCGGCTGCGTTCGGAGAGTGCCATGCGCATGGTGTTGTAGACGACGCCGATGTTGACGATCATCCCCATGAAGACGGCGATGATGCTGAGGGTGCCGCCAACGCGGGCAATCATGTCGTGGAAGGCGGTGATGGCGCCACGGCGGGTGCTGGCGGCCATGACGCGCGGGCGGTCGTTGAGTTCGCGCTGGATGCGGTTCACGGCTTCGGTGTCGGCGGTGAGCAGGGCGCCGTTGATGCGTTCGTCGCCGAGGAGGCGGTTCAGGGTGGGCAGGGTCATGTAGGCGCTGTTGCCGGAGAGGGTGTACACGGTTTGCACGACCGGCACTTGCACGGTTTTGCCGCGACCGTCGAGGATTTCCACCCAGACGCGGTCGCCGACGCGCACGCCGAGCCAGTCGGCAAAGTAGTCGCCGAGGATGATGCCGCCGGTTTGCAGGGGCTGCGGGCGCAGGTCGGCGCGCATGAGGTGGCGCATCTGGCTGTGTTCGCCGATGCCTTCGAGGATGAGGCGTTTCTGCCGGTTGTCGTGGGCAACACGCACCGCCACGCTGCGCTGGCCTTCGGCGGCACGCACGCCGCGCATCGCCGCGAGTTCGTAGAGGGCGCGCGGCGGCGCGTCTTCGATGAAGCTGACGCTGATGTCGTGCTGCTGCGCGAGATAGTTTTCCACGCCGTTCATGTAGTTGAATGAGCCGCGCTGGAAGTAGCCGACGACGACAATGCCGCCCGCCGCCGCCAGGGCGATGATGGCAAACAGCGCCTTGCCGGGGCGACGCTCCAGTTGGCGCCAAATCATCCGCGTCGGCTGGCTGAAATGGCGGGCGATGCCGAGGCGCTCCAGCAGGGTACGGCGGAAGCGGTCAGGCGCGGGCGGGCACATCGCCTGGGCGACGGGTTCGCGCGCGGCGATATAGACGGCGCGTCCGCTGCCGAGGAGCGCGGCGAGCAGGCTGACCACCGCCCCCACCGCGACGGTTTGCGGGTCGAGGCGGAATTGCAGATAGGGGAAGTGGAAGTTGATTTGATAAAGCGCGGCGAGGCGCTGTCCCAGCCACACGCCCGCCGCCGTGCCAAGGACGATGCCGACGAAGCAAATCAGGCTGACGATGAGGCCGTAATGCGCCGCCACCTGCGCCGTGCGGTAGCCAAAGGCCTTGAGAATGGCGACCTGGTCGCGCTGCATGCTGATCAGGCGCTTGAACACCATATTGAGGAGGAAGGCGGCGACGGCGAGGAAAATGGCCGGGAACATCCAGGTCAGGGTCGCCAGTTGGCGGAAATCTTCGTGCAGCATACGGTGCGACACCTGCTCCATGCGGTCGGTCGCGCCGGTCGTGCCATAGCGGGCGAGGAGGCGGTCGATAGAGGCGATGACCGTCTGCGCGTCCGCACCGGGGGCAAGGCGGAACGTCGCCTCGTTGAACGCGCCCTTCATGTTGAGCGCGGCGGCAAGCGCCCGCTCCGGCAGCCACAGCACCGTGTAGCGCAAATCATCCGGGAACATCGCGCCGGGGCTGATGAGATACAAATGCTCGGCGGAAGTCGCCGTGCCGACGATGGTAAAGCGCTGCTGCCGCCCGTAAATAATCGCTTGCAGCGTATCGCCCGCTTGCAGACCGTGCGCCTTGGCAAACGCCGTGCCGATTAACACCTCGCGCGTCGTCCCCGGCGCGGGCAGACGGCCGCTTTGCAACAGCAGGCGGTTCTGCCGCGGCACGCCATCGTCCGGCAACGACTGCACCAGCGCCTCCGTCGGCTCGGCAAAACCCGCCAACGACAACTTCGCGCCCGTTACCAGCCGCGCCTCCACCTCGGCGACCCCGGGAATCTCGGCCAGCCGCGCCAACATCGTCTGCGGCACGCGCTTCGCCTGTACCCAGACCTCGGAAAAGCGCGTCTCGCGATAAAACGCATCGCGCGTATCGCGCAGCGACAACAGCGTCGCCTGCGCCATCACCAGCATGGCGATGCCGGAGGCAATCACCAGGGCAATCGCCAGCGCCTGGCCGCGCATCCGCCACAAATCACGCAAGGCTTTACGGTGCAGGGCCTTCATCTCACCACTCCAGCTCGCTGGCCGCGAGCGGACGCTCATTCACCGCCTCGCGCACGATTTGCCCGTCCTGCATCCACAACACCCGCTGCGCCATCTTCGCAATATCGGCGTTGTGGGTAATGATGACCGTGGTCGTCCCCATCTCGCGGTTGACGGTGGCGAGCGCTTCCAGCACCCGCACCCCGGTCGCCGAATCCAGCGCGCCGGTCGGCTCATCGCAGAGCATCACCACCGGCCGCTTGGCAATGGCGCGGGCAATCGCCACCCGCTGCTGCTCGCCGCCCGAAAGCTGCGCCGGAAAATGATCCAGCCGCCCCCCCAGCCCGACCAGCGCCAGCGCCTCGGCAGGCGGTAGCGGATGGGGCGCGATTTCCGTAACAATCGCCACATTCTCGCGCGCCGTCAGACTCGGAATCAGATTATAAAATTGGAAAACAAAGCCGACATGCTCGCGGCGAAAGCGGGTCAGGCGGGCGTCGTCGGCGTGGCTCAAGTCTTCGCCGTGATACCAGACCTCGCCCGAAGACGGCGTATCCAGCCCGCCAAGAATATTGAGCAGCGTTGATTTGCCGCTGCCAGACGGGCCAAGCATCACCACGAACTCGCCCTGAAACAGCTCCAGATCAATGCCGCGCAACGCCCGCACTTCGACATCGCCCATGCGGTACACCTTGGTCAGCCCGCGTGCGCGGAAAATCACCTCGGCCGTCTTGCTTTCGGACATTGTGTACTCCTTCACAAAAACCGTAACGGCATTATAGCCGTTCACCGAAAGTTTCAGAATCTGTTCAAAATTTTGGGGAATCGCATTTTTCCGTGTGCTTGTGCAGGGAGCTAAAAACCGGGAAAACAGCCAATATGCCCCCCTCTCTCTCGCTACGCGAGCAATCCTTGTCCCTGTGGGACTGGGACAGCTCGCGCAGCGGCAAGCATTGTTTGCGAAGCAAGAGAGAGGGGCTTATCCGCCGAATGGCAAACAACGCCCAAACCCGCCATAGACGGCGCTCGGCATGGTTGTGCGGCGGTGGGGCAAGCCCCACCCTACGCACGCTGAGACAGCTCGCGCAGCGACAAGCATTGTTTGCGAAGCAAGAGAGAGGGTTAAGGGCTGTTTACAATTTAGATCTCCCTCTCCCGCAGGGCGAAACCCGCAGCGGGCGGGTTCCGTGCGTAGGGTGTGTGGCGGCGTAGCCGACACGCACGCGGGAATTTGACATCGGCAAACGCGTGCGTGCCTGCGGCACACACCCTACAAACTAATGATGTAGCTCACAAAATCGTCGCGACGCAACCGCATTGGGCGTGTTTACGGCTGAATGGTAAACAGGCCTTAACCAAACCTGCTAATGAAATCATTATGTTATGGCCAATTGTAAACAGCGCCTAGGGTGGTGTGAGCGGTGTTCTTTGTAAATTGAGGTTTGTTTTTCATGTTTGCTGCCCTCCCCCAGCCCTTTCTCTCGCTTCGCGAGCAAAGATTTGTCGCACTTCGCGCGAGCTGCTCCAGTCCCCCACGGGGAAGGGATTCAAATGGCAAACAGCCCGGGTGCGTCCATGAAAAACGCCGGTTTCCCGGCGTTTTGTGTGGGTCAGTTGCCCGGTCCCCAGCCGGAGACGGGTTGGCCGGTGCTGCCGCCGCCCTGTCCCCAGCCGCTGACGGGCTGGCCGCTGCTGCGGCCGCCACCGCCGCCTGAGGGTTGTTCCCATTGCAGGCCGCCGCTGTTGTCAAAGACGCCGGTACCGCCGCCGCCTTCGTCGTCGTCATCGCGCGCGGCCGGTTTGGGCGCGGCGCAGCTTTGGTAGTAGGTCGGCTCGGAGCCGGCTATGAAGGCGTATTCGGCAGCACGACCGGCGCAGCCTTGTCCGGCGAGGGCGCCGCTGTATTTGTCCACCATGCGGGTGACGATGCCGTCGGGTTTTTTCAGCTCGAGCGGTTCGTTCGGCAGGTTTTTCATGATGTCCATCCAGACGCGCATCGCGCCGGTGCCACCGGTGAGTTTGGTGATTTTGTTCTGGTCGTTGCCAACCCAGACGACGGAGAGCAGGTTGCCGGAGAAGCCCGCAAACCAGCTGTCGCGGTAGCTGTCGGTGGTGCCGGTTTTGGCGGCGATGTTGAGGCTGGGGCTGATTTTTTCTTTGAGCGCGGTCGCCGTCCCCCGGCGCGGGATTTCTTGCATGGTGGAGACGATGAGGTAGTGCGGCCCCGGCTCGATCGCTTTGACCGCCTTGAGGTCGAAACGGCTGATGACGGTGCCGTCCTGGGTGGTGATTTCGCGGATGGAGCGCAGCGGGATGAGGTAGCCGCCGCTGGCGAAGGTTTCGTAGATTTGCGCGACTTCAAAGGCGTTCATGCTGACTGCGCCGAGCGAGACGGCGGGGTAGTTCGGCAGGCCTGCGCGCGCGCCGAGGCGTTGCAGGGTGCCGGTGACGTCCTTGATGCCGACATCGAGGGCGAGGCGGGCGGTCGGGATGTTGTAGGAGCGGATGAGGGATTCTTGCAGGGTGACTTTGCCGTGGTTGCGTTTGTCGTAGTTTTTGGGCGACCAGGTGGTTGTGCCCTGTTTGTAGTTGAGCGGGCTGTCGTCGAGCGGGGTGGCCAGCGTGTAGATTTGCGGGTATTCGACCGCGGTGAGGTACACCATCGGTTTGACGACGGAGCCGATGTTGCGCTGCGAGGAGAGGGCGCGGTTGTAGCCCTGTTCGTTGGCGACCCTGGAGCCGACGACGGCCAGCACTTCGGCGTTGCTGGTGTTGACGACGACGGCGGCGCTTTGCAGGAAGTTGGCTTTGAGGCCGTTGCGTTTTTCCAGCGTCGGCAGCGCGCCGGAGAGGGCTTTTTGGGTTTTTTGCTGGATTTGCGGGTCGAGGGTGGTGAAGATGTTGAGGCCGTCTTTGGTGAGGTCTTCGGGTTTGTAATGTTCGCCCAGTTGTTGGTAAACGAGGTCAACAAAGGCGGGGAAGCGGACGCGGTCGCGCTGGGTTTCGACGTCCACCACGTCCAGCGGCAGGCTTTGCGCGAGTTTTTTGTCCGCTTCGCTGATGAGGCCGTTTTGTTGCATGAGATCAAGCATCATGTTGCGCCGCTCCAGTGCCTTGTCGGGGAAGCGGCGCGGGTCGGCGTTACCGGGCTCGCGCACCAGTGCAATCAGCATCGCAATTTCGTGCAGGCCGAGGTCTTTGAGGTCTTTGTTGAAGTAGTATTCGCTCGCCAGACCAAAGCCGTGGATGGCGCGCTGGCCGTCCTGGCCGAGGTAGATTTCGTTAAGGTAGCCTTCGAGGATGGTTTTTTTGTCGTTGTGGTATTCGATCACGAGCGCCATCAGCATTTCTTTGAGTTTGCGCGATACGGTCTGCTCGCTGCTCAGGTAGTGGTTTTTGATGAATTGTTGGGTGAGGGTACTCGCGCCCTGTTTGCCGGATTTCTGGATGTAGGTGACGTAGATGGAGCGGGCGAGGCCGCGCGGGTCAACGCCGGGGTGTTTCCAGAAGTTTTTGTCTTCGATGGCGATCAGGCTGTCCACCAGTACCGGCGGCACGTCTTCGAGGTTGACCAGCACCCGGTCCTGTTTGTGCGCGGGGTAGATGCTGGCGATGCGTACCGGGTCAAGGCGCTCCAGTACTTCTTCTTCGAGGGTGGTGAGGTTTTGTACGTCGGTGATTTTGTCCTTGTCGAAGCGCACCTGCATTTTCCGCGCCGGGCGGGCGCCGTCCCAGAAGGCAAAGGGCTGGGCGTAGTATTCGACGGTGTCGCCGTCGCGGTGGAACTGTTTGACGTCGTTGAGGTTGGCGGTTTCGCGGTAGTCGAGCAGGCGCAGTTCGTTGACGAGATCGTCTGCGGTCAGGGTCGCGCCACGGTAGAGTTCGAGCGGGCGGGCGTACACGCGCGCCGGGACGCTCCATAGTGCGCCGTCCAGGGTGCGGTCGTCGAGGTGGTATTCTTTTTCCAGCTTGAGCGCGTACATGAACAGCAGGACGCAGCCAAAGACGCCGATGATGATCAGGAAGTAGAAGGTGTTTCGGATGAGGCGCAGCAAGGGGTGTCTCCGGTAGGGGTTAGACGGCCACCGGCGCGGGAATGGCCGGGTGGCTTTGGTAATCGGTCAGGGTGATGTCGCTGTACTGGTAGGCGTCAATGGCGGGCGCCGGGCGCAGTTGTAGCGTGGGCAGCGGATAGGGTTCGCGCATCAATTGGGTTTCGGCCTGGGTGAGGTGGTTGTTATAGAGATGAACGTCGCCGCCCGTCCACACCAGCTCGCCCGGCTGTAAACCGGCCTGTTGCGCCATCATGTGGATGAGCAGGGCGTAGCTGGCGATGTTGAACGGCACGCCGAGGAAGACGTCCGCCGAGCGCTGGTAAAGTTGGCAGGAGAGGCGGTCGCCCGCGACGTAAAACTGAAACAGCGCGTGGCAGGGGGCGAGTGCCATCTGCGCCAGTTCGCCGACGTTCCAGGCAGACACAATCATGCGGCGCGAATCGGGCTCGTCGCGCAGGGTTTGCAGCACCTGCGCGATTTGGTCATGCCCGCCCCAGTCGCGCCATTGCTTGCCGTAGATGGGACCGAGGTCGCCGTTCTCGTCCGCCCATTCGTCCCAAATGGAAACGCCGTGTTGCTGCAACCAGCGGACGTTGGTGTCGCCGCGCAAAAACCACAGCAGTTCATAGGCGACGGATTTGAAATGCACCCGCTTGGTGGTCAGCAGCGGAAAACCACGGGCGAGGTCAAAGCGCATCTGGTAGCCGAAGACGGCGCGGGTGCCGGTGCCGGTGCGGTCGCTTTTCGGCGTGCCGTGCGCGAGGATGTGGCGCAGCAGCTCAAGATACGTCTGCACGCGGCCCCCGTCGCAGCATCAGCCAGAGACCGAGGAGAATCATCGGCAGGCTGAGCGCCTGCCCCATGGTGATTTCGCCGATGAGGAAATTGACCTGGCCGTCCGGCTGGCGCACCAGCTCCACCAGCGAGCGGAAGATGCCGTAGAGAATGAGGAACAGCCCGGAGACCTGACCGCTGCGGCGCGGTTTGGCGGAATAAAACCAGATGGCGAGAAAGAGGACGATGCCTTCCAGCCCCGCCTCATAAAGCTGCGACGGGTGGCGCGGAATGCCGTCGTGCGTACCGGGGAAGACCATGCCCCACGGCACATCGGTCGGGCGACCCCACAGCTCGCCATTGATGAAATTGCCGATGCGGCCAAAGAACAGCCCCGGCGGAATCATCGGCGCGACGTAGTCATTGACGTCCCAAAAACGCTTGCCCTTCTTGCGGCCAAACAGCCACAGCGCAAACATCACGCCGAGCAGGCCGCCGTGGAAAGACATCCCGCCTTCCCAAATCTTGAACGGATACAACAAATCCTGCGCCCAGTAGCCCATGCCATAAAACAGCACATAACCGATACGTCCGCCCAGCACCACGCCGAGCATCAAATACGTCATCAGGTCGCTGACATCCTCCTTCGACCACGCCGGATTGGATTTCGTGCGCTGCACGCCGAGCAGATAGGCGCAGCCGAAACCGATGACATACATCAGCCCGTACCAGGTCGGATGCACCGGGCCGAGTTTGAAAATATAGGGATTAAATTCGGGGAAGGTGAGCATGAAAACAGAGCCTTGATTTCTGGAAAAACCGCGCCGTGACGCCGGGGAAAAACCGCGCGATGATAGCATAAAAAGCGTGCATTGGCGGGGCGTTGCGGCATAACCAAAAGTCATAACTTGAGAAGAAATCGCATTTGCACGACAGCGGCGGGGGCGCTATAGTCAGCGCTCCATTCACAACCGGAGAAGCTCCATGAAAACCCTGCTGACAGCCGCCCTCATCGCCCTGACCCTGCCTGCTTTCGCCGCCGATGCGCCTGCGGGCAAAGTGCTCACCGACCAGGGCAAAGTCTTTAGCAACAACCACGGTGCCGTGGTGCGCAAGACGCTGAAAAACGGCGAGAAAATCGACAAGCACAACCACGAAGGCGAAGACATCGTCTTCAACGTGATGAGCGGCAAAATCACCGTTATCCTCAACGACAGCGAAAAACACGAACTGCAAGCGGGCGACACGCTGCTGTTCAACGGGAAAAACTTCATCGCTGCCGAAGCGGGCGCCGATGACACCACCGTGGTGATTACGCTGGTAAAAGAGTAAGTAGCGCTCACGCACCTATGCGAAAACCGCCCCGAAGGGCGGTTTTTTTGTGGTTGCCGGAATGTGCCACGGGGCAGTTCCAAGCGGCAGGTGTAGGGCGACAGGCTCCGCCTACGGGTTGCGCGATTAGGGCGTGTTTACAATTCGGCGGATAAGCCCCTTTCTCGCTGCGCGAGCAAATACTTGTTCCCAGAAGGACTGGAACGGCTCGCGCAGCCCGGCGGCGAGGCCAAGGCGGTTGGGGAAGGTCAATCCCATGAGTTCAACAGGCTTGTC
>NZ_CALJAH010000257.1 GCF_938028185.1 uncultured Cardiobacterium sp.
AGACAGTACGCGGTTGTACGGCGAAGCGGCGCAACGCCGTATAGGGCTTTGTGAGTATCGCTATAAAAGTTTCAGGCAAGGTGCGTCGCTGAATATAGTACGCGGTTACAGAACTTTGTGAGTATCGCTGTATAACAGCGCCTAGATAAGCACGTAATGTTCGCGGTTGTAGTCGCGCTGTTCGGCGGCGTCGTAGCTGCGGGTGTAGCCGCGCTGGTTGCTGACGAAGCGGGTGTCGCCGAGGTAGGCGCTGATGTTGTCGTGGCTGTGGCCGTATATCCAGAGGTTGGCGCGGGCGGTGAGCTCGGGCAGGTCGGTCGCCCAGTAGGCGGTGTGAACGAGGCCGTCTTTTTTGTTGTAGTGCCGCTTGGCGACGAGTTCGCGTCGCGGCACGAAGTGGCTGATGACGACGCGCGCTTCGGCTTCGGGGTCCAGCGCAGTGTCGAGCCAGACGCGGCTGAAGCGGTGCAGGCCGCGCATGGTTTCCGGCGTCAGCGGCTGGCCGTCGGGGGCGTAGATTTCGCGGAAGTCCGGCAGGGTGCGTTCTGCCCAGCGCATCGAGGCTTCCGCGTCGCCGCCAAGGCTGAAGTCCGTCCACAGGGTGGTGCCAAGGAACTGGACGCCATCGAGGGTGACGGCCTGGTCGTCAAGCAGGGTGATGTCGTATTTTTGGCTGATGCTTTGGTACACGTCTTTGGCTTCGTTCAGGGCGAAGCCGTAGTATTCGTGGTTGCCGAGGACGTAGAGCACCGGCAGTTTGGGGGCGCGGCGGCGCAGGTAGTCGAAGAACAGCGGCACGGTGGTGGAGTCGCCGATGTCGCCGGCGAGGACGAGCACGTCCAGTTCGCCGAGGTTGCTGATGGTGCAGAGGCTGCATTCGGTGTGCAGGTCGCTGTGGACGCCGATTTTCATGCGTGTTCCTTAAGAGAGGCGGGTTTTGAAGTCTTCGTAACCAAATTCGCGCACGGTGGTGAGCGTGTCGCTGCGGCTGTCCCAGGCGAGGATGGCGGGCAGGCGGACGCCGTTGAAGGTGTTGGTCTTGACCATGGTGTAGTGCGCCATGTCCATGAACATCAGCCGTTGTCCGGGCTCAAGCGCGTGGTCGAAGCTGTAATCGCCGATGACGTCGCCGGCGAGGCAGGTCAGGCCGCCGATGCGGTAGGTGTAGGGGCGCGCGTGCGGCATCGCACCGCCGAGGACGTCCGGGCGGTAGGGCATTTCCAGCACGTCCGGCAGGTGCGCGCTGCAGGAGCCGTCGATAATCGCCAGGTTCATGTGGTTCCAGGTGACGTCAAGGATTTCGGTGACATAGACCCCGGTACCGAGGGCAATCGCCTCGCCCGGCTCAATAAACACTTCCACGCCCCAGCACTCGCGGAAGTTGCGAATCAGCGCTATCAGTTCATCCACCGCGTAATCTTCGCGGGTGATGTGATGGCCGCCGCCGAAATTCACCCACTGCATCCGCGGCAGAATGTCGCCAAATTGCCGCTCCACTGCCGCCAGGGTGCGCCGCAGCGGCGGGACGCCCTGCTCGCACAAATTATGGAAATGCAGACCGCTGATGCCATCCAGCGAGGCTTCGCGCAACTGGCCGCGGATGATGCCGAGGCGCGAGCCGGGGGCGCTGGGGTCATAAATCGGCACCGCCCCTTCCGACTGCTGCGGGTTGATGCGCAGGCCGAAGTGCAGCGGCTTGTGTTCGGCGGCGGCAAGCGCCTGCGCGCGGAAGCGATCCCATTGGTTACAGGAATTAAAAATGACGTGGTCGGAAAGTTTCAGCACTTCGTCCATGTCGGCGGGCGGGTAGGCAGCGGCAAACGTATGCACCTCGCCGCCGAAATATTCGCGGCCGAGCTTCGCCTCAAACAGGCCGCTGGCGCACACGCCGGACAAATAACGCGAAATCAGCGGTGCGAAATGAAACATGGCAAACCCCTTCAGCGCCAGCAGTACTTTGGCGCCGCTCTCCGCCTGGACGCGGGCGAGCAGTTGCAAATTGCGCTCCAAGAGCGCGGCATCGACCACATAGCAGGGCGTGGGCAGGCGGGACAAATCAAGACGGCGGAAGGTATCGTGTAAAAGACTCATGACAGACCTCGTGATTCAGGGTGGTTGGCACGCGGCAACGCCGCATAACGGGCGATATTATAAAGATTTTTCACATTCCCCGGCGCGCGCTTGACACAAAGCGATGACAACGCGCGCGCATCCATGCAAGATGGCAACTCCATTCACCACGGAGCCAACCATGAGCCCTATCTTGAACCTCAACGACGAATACGCCCGCATTGATGCCCCGGATTTCCGCCCCGGCGAATATCTCTATCTGGGGCAGGTCAGGACGGATGACGACGAAACCGCCGTGGTCGCGGTCGCCTACAAACCCGACTACGCCATCAAAAAGCTGAAGGAAAACCTCGCTATCCTCCAGCCCGCCGCCGCCATCCGCGAATGCTACCTGCGCAAAATCCGCGTCGGCGAGACGGACGACTGCGGCAAGATTCCGCTGGACGGCATTCTTTGACCCATTGCCAGTGTCGCAAGTCGGGTATTCATGCCCGACATTTTTATGGTTGGTCATCAATGGCCGACCTGCGTTCGCCGTCGGGCTGTTGGGTTACGCTCGTATAGCGATACTCACAAAGTTCTATACAAGGCGCGCCGCTGAAGACAGTACGCGGTTGTACGGCGAAGCGGCGCAACGCCGTATAGGGCTTTGTGAGGATTGCTATACCTTGCTAACCCTGTATGTAAGCGGTCGTAGGGTGGGTCTTGACCCACCATCACGAAACACGGCTATCACGGTGAGGCAAGCCCCACCCTACAGGTTTTGCGGAGGGAGGGCGGATCGGCGGCAGGTGCCCAACCACCGCCGAAACCCGTCCGCATCCCGTCAATGCCGCAAATGGTTTTTGTAGGCGAGGTAGGCGTTGAGCAGTTGCGGGCGCAGGTTTTCCGCGCGGGCGGAGACGAAGATGAGTTTTTCCTGTTTCAGTCGCGCTTCTGCGGCGGCGAAGGCGTTGGCGTAAACGTCGCGGGCGGCGTTTTCCAGCGCGGCGTCGCGGGTTTCGCTGTCGTTGCCGTCTTCCAGCCACGGCGGGCGGATGTTCACCAGCATGACGTGGTGGCGCTGTTGCAGCAGGTGCAGCAGCGGGCGCAGGCGCTCGCCGTCGTGCGGCTCCAGCACGGTCATGAGGATGATGAGCGCGCGCCGCCGCTCGCGGCACCAGACGTCGTGGATGGCGGCGGCGTAGTCCGGCGGTTTATCGTCGGCGTGGCGGTCAAACAGGGTTTCAACCAAGCGGCGGTACTGGCCGCCGTGGCGCGAGGCGGGCAGCCAGCTTTTCGGCGTGTCGGAGTAGAGTTGCAGCCCGATTTCGTCGCCGCTTTTCAGCGCGGCACGGGCGAGGCGGGTGGCGGCGGCGAGTTGTTCGTCAAACAGCGCCTGCCCTTTGTAACGGCTTTGCAGGCGGCGCGAGGCGTCCAGCATGAGGATGACGGGCTGTTCGTGCTCGTAGTCGTATTCGCGCACCTGCCATTTGCCGAGGCGGGCGCTGGCCTTGTGGTCGAGACGGTTGATGCTGTCGCCGTCCTGGTAGTCGCGCAGGTGGGAGAAGTCGCCGTTGCCGCCGCGTTTGTAAAGCGGGTGGACGTGGCCAAGTTGCGGGGTGCGAATGCCGCTGAAGGCGCTGTCGGCGTGGTCGTGGGCAAAGCGCGGGTACACGCGCACTTCTGCCGGGGCGGGCAGGGCGAGGTCGCGTTGCCACAGTTGGAAGCGGTCGGGGTAGCGCAGTTGCAGGGCGGTGAAGTGAAATCTGCCGCGCTGGTGGATGGTGAGCGGGTAGGCGAGGGTGAGCCGTTCGTCCGTGCCGAGTGGCGCGCGCTGCGGCATGGCGCTGCTTTCGGCCTGCGGCGGGTAGTGGTCAAAGAGGTGCAGCGCGAGCGGGCGCGGCATGGTGCCGTGCAGGGTGAATTGCATGGTGAAGCGCTGCCCGCTTTGCTGGACGGCGCCGTAGTCGCGGCTGACGGTAAAGGCGGGTTTTTCCCGCCAAAGCAGAGCGGCGCTGGCGAGCAGCAGCACGAGCCAGGCAGCGAGCAGCGTCCAGTTGAGCGCGGGCGGCGCGCCGCTCCAGACGAGCAGGGTTTGGGCGAGGGCAAGCGCTGCCCAGCCGTACCATTGGTTTTTGTCGGGGATAATCATGAGGTTTGCGGGTTCTTATGTGAACGGGAGTAATGCGGTGGCGGTTTGCCCTGAATTTGCAGTTCAAACGCAGCGGTATCTGCAAAGGGCGGGTAAATTTTATCGCAGCAGTCAGCAAGAAGATAAGGTTGTGAACCCTTGATGTTTGCGGATACTGCAGCCGGAAAATAATTGAATTGGAAGGGTAAATACTATAGCCATCCACCGAAAGTTTCAGACAACTACAACGGCACCGACTACACCATCGGCCAAGGCAACAACGCGCTGCTTTATCCCGGCCTCGGCCTCGGCGTCATCGCCAGCGGCGCCAAACACGTCACCGACGCGATGCTGCTTGCCGCCGCCGAAGCGGTCGCCTCGCAGGTGAACCCGCAGGATTTGGGCGCGTCGCTGCTGCCGCCGGTGGATAACCTGCGCGCCTCGTCGGCCACCGTCGCGGTCGCCGTCGCCAAACAGGCCGTCGCCGACGGCGTCGCCACCAAACAATCCGCCAACTGGGTGCAGACCGTGCAAGACGCGATGTGGCAGGCGGTGTATTCATAACCTGTCCCCCGCCGTAAAACAAACCACCGAACCGCCCCTCTCCGCAGCCCGTAGGGTGGGGCTTGCCCCACCGTTAAAACCGGATGTTTCCTGATGGTGGGCCAAAACCCACCCTACAACCTTTCCGCCCTTTTCATCACCATGCAAACCGCATCCGCCCAAAACCGCCACACCAGAGACCCGTATGATCTTCCTCACCGCGACTGAAAGCGTCCTCTCCATTGTCCTGCTCATTGCCCTCGGCTATATCCTGCAACAAAAAAACTGGTTTGCCGACACCTTTGCCGCCAATCTCTCGCGGCTGATTATGAACATTGCCCTGCCGGCCTCCATCTTTGTATCCGTCCTCGAATACCTGAACCGCGACAAACTCATGGCATTGACCGACGGCCTGATATACGGCGCGCTTTCCGTCATACTCGGCTATCTTGCGGCGATATTGCTGGTCAAACTATGCCATATTCGCGCCGGGCGGCGTGGTACATTCATTAACGCCATCGTTAATGCCAATACCATCTTCATTGGCCTGCCGCTCAATACCGCCCTTTTTGGCGAAACGGCCATGCCCTATTTCTTCGTCTATTACGTGTTGAATACTGTCTCCACCTGGGCCATTGGCGTCTATTTTATCGCGGGTGATGCCAGCAAAACCGACAACCACGCGGCAAAACCGCCCTTCAACTGGAAAAAACTGTTGCCCGCACCATTGCTCGGCTTTCTCGTCGCGCTCATTTTCCTGCTCGCCAATCTTTCCGTGCCGACATTCATCCATTCCCCGCTGCAATACCTTGGCGCAACCGTCACCCCATTATCGCTGCTTTACATCGGCATCACCCTGTATCACGCCGGATTAAAAAGTATCCGCTTTGACCGCGATACCCTTGTCGCCTTGCTGGGGAAATTCGTGCTCGCACCGTTGATTATGGTCATCCTCATTTATGCGGGCAAAGGCGTTTTGCCATTGCCATTACCGGAAAGCAAAACCCTGATTGTACAATCGGCCGTACCGGCACTGGCGGTATTGCCCATTCTCGCCCATGAAGCCAAAGGCGACGTGTCTTTTGCCACCAATATTGTCACCACCAGTACCCTGTTATTTATTGTCGTCATGCCGGTTGTGGATGCGCTGTTGCAATTCCTCCACTGAATGAGGCGCGTATCAAAAAAACGGGTTTTCCCAGACTCCAAACAGGTTCTAACAAAGAAAAACGGCGGAAACCTCCCGTTTCCGCCGTGCGATGCGGTATCTGCCTCACTCAATCCATATGCAGCGTCTTGCCATCGTAAGAAAGCACATCAACCCGCTTGCCCGCATCCTGATTGTCCTTGCCCCCCAAAAGCAGCAGCTTGCCCTGATACGGCAGCGTGACCCCGTAAGCGGCGGGTTGCGGCAGGGCGCCTGCGACCTGCCAGACACCATCATGCAGTGCGTAAACCGTCGCGTGCGTGACCTTGTCCAGCCCTTCATGTGCATAAAAATGGCCTTCATCGTAGCGTTGCGCCGCGCCGGGGAAATTGGCGCCACCGGCGAGCAAATAATAATCGCCGCCAAAGCCGCTGTATGCACCCGCCAGCCCTTCCTGCCGCACGCCGGATTGCGCTGCAATGAGCGGCGGCAGTGCCTGCCATTGCAGACGCCCCTTGTCATCAAACGCCCCCTGCGCGACCGCATCGGTACGCAGGCCGGGTTTAATCTCCCCGTTGGCGACCATCACCGTATCGCCACGCACACTCACCGCAGCACCGGCACGGCCGGAAAACGGCCATAGCCCTTCGTTGTGCCAGCGGTTGCCTTGCGGCTCATAACTGAAGACGGTGGTATTGAAAAAATAATCCGGCGCGGGCTGGTCAAAATAAGCACGCATCACCGCCTGCTTGCCTGCTTCATCGTCGCCCGCAGCACTGTAATCCTGAAAATAGCCGTTAAAAATGGACGAATTGCTGCCGCCAATGACATAAATCCGCCCGCCATGTGCGACCGCCGCCGCGCCGACCAATCCCAAAGGCGCGCGGGTGGGCAATTTTTGCCACGCTTTTTGCGCCGGGTCATAGACATGCGCATCATTGACCAGTTGCAGCACCCCCGCCGCGTCCTTCTGCAAACCACCAAACACATAGAGCTTGCCGTCAAGCGCGGCGACGACCGGCTGACTGCGCGCGCCGCCGGGGAAGGGCGGCAACGCCTGCCACGCCGCTTGTGGCGCCTTCAAATCAAGGGCAAAAAAAGCCTCTCCGGCACTGCCCAGACCAACGTAGGCGGTATTGCCAATCAACGCACCGCCGCCGTCGGCAACGGCGACCGGCAAATCCGGATAGGTTTTACCGCTGGCAGCGAGTGCCAAGGCGGCAAAAAGGGAAACAGTTAGCTGTTGTTTTAGCGTCATTTTTCAAACTCCCGCGGGTTGGTTATGAAATTTGTTGCCCAGAAGCATAATGCCGTTTGAAATTTATTTCAAGACGACCTATACTTCATCCAACATCCCGCTACCAAGGAATGATTCATGACTCAAACTGCAACCCGCGCGTTACCGGCGAACCTGCAAGGCGGATTGATCGTTTCCTGCCAGGCACTCGCCGACGAACCGCTGCATTCATCTTTCATCATGGGGCGGATGGCGCTCGCCGCTGCCCAGGGCGGTGCGGCAGGCATCCGCGCCAATTCGGCGGAAGATATCCGCGCCATTCGTGAAAACGTCAACCTGCCGATTATCGGCATCATCAAACGCGATTACCCCGACAGCGAAGTGTTCATCACTGCCACCATGCGCGAGGTGGACGAACTGATGACCGTCGCCCCGGAAATCATCGCCATAGACGCCCGCGATGCGCCGCGTCCGGGCGGGCAAACGCTCGCGGCATTCGTCGCCGCCATCCGTGCCGCCTATCCTGAAGTCTTGCTGATGGCCGACTGCGCCAGCCTCGCCGAAATGCAACACGCCGACGCCCTCGGCTTTGATTTCATCGGCACGACGCTGGTCGGCTACACCTCCGCGACCCGCGGCGCGCGCATCGAACACGACGATTTCGCCCTGATTCGCGCCGCGCTCGCGTCCGTCAAGCGGCCGATTATCGCCGAGGGCAACATCAATACCCCGGAAAAAGTGCGGCGTGTGCTGGCGCTAGGGGTTTACAGCGTCGTAGTCGGCTCGGCGATTACCCGCCCGAAGTGGATTACCGAGCAATTCGTGCAAGCGACCAAACCATAACCGGAGAAAACCCATGTCTTCTACACATCACGATATCAAAGGTTTGATTTCCGCGCTGCTGGTACCTTTTACCGCAGAAGGCAAAATCAACGAAAAAGGGCTGCGCCAAATCGTGCGCCACAATCTGGACAAAATGCAGGTTGATGGCCTCTATGTCGGTGGCTCTACCGGCGAGAATTTCATGCTCGATACCGCCAGCAAAAAAGAAATCTTCGCTATCGTCAAAGACGAAGCGGGGGATAAAGGCGCACTCATCGCGCAAATCGGCAGCCCCAACCTTTACGAAGCCATTGAATTGGGACAATACGCCACCGGTTTGGGCTATCAGGCCATTTCTGCCGTCACCCCGTTTTATTACAAATTCTCTTTCGAGGAAGTCAAACAATATTATTTCGACATCGTCGCCGCGGTTGATAACCGCATGATTGTTTACTCCATTCCTTTCCTGACCGGCATGGACATCGGCCTGTCGCAATTCGGCGAGCTCTTTGCTAATCCGAAAATCGTCGGCGTCAAATTCACCGCGGCCGATTTCTATCTGCTAGAGCGCCTGCGCAGCGCCTATCCCGATCACCTGATTTATTCCGGTTTCGATGAAATGCTGCTGCCGGCATTGGTCAATCGCGTGGATGGCGCTATCGGCTCGACTTACAACGTCAATGGCATCCGCGCCCGGAAAATCATCGACCTCGCAGCCGCTGGCAACTATGCGGAAGCCTTAAAAATGCAGCAGGAAAGCAATAACCTCATCGCCGATATTCTGGCAAACGGACTGTATCCGACGCTGAAACAACTGTTGGTGCTTTGCGGTTGCGATTCCGGCCCCTTCCTCTCGCGCAAACCGATGGCTTCTGCGACGCCGGCACAAATCGCCCGCGCCCGTGAAATTTATGCCCGCTATTTTTAACCCCTGCTAATGGAGATACTGCCATGACTATCCGCAAAACCCTGCTTGCTGCGGCAATCGCCGCTTTTGCTACCCAGGCGATGGCTGCCGAATATGAATTGACGTTTGGTCTCAATGCCGGGACAACGTCCAACGAATACAAGGCAGCGGAGCATTTCGCCAATGAAGTGAAAGAAAAATCC
>NZ_CALJAH010000258.1 GCF_938028185.1 uncultured Cardiobacterium sp.
TGGAACAGCTCGCGCAGCGACAAGTATTGCTCGCGCAGCGAGAGAGACCCAACAATCTGAATACCGAACATCTCCCGTTGTTGGGTTACGCGCTGCGCGCTAACCCAACCTGCGGGCTGTCCGGTTATTGCCGTGGGCGGTTACGCACTGCGTGCTAACCGCCCCTACGCGCCGAGTGGTACCTACGCGCCGGGTTTCTCGGCACCGCGACACACACGGGGAAAAGCGGCTCATACCGCCCCCTCTTCCAGTTGCATCCAACGCTCCATCAGCGCGTCCAGCGCCTGTTGTGCCGCTTCCAGTTCGGCAAATGCCGCCTGTTGTTCGGCTGGCGGGCGCTGGTAGAAATCCGGCTGTTGCACGGCATCGGTGAGACGCGCAACTTCTGTCTCTGCCGCCTCTATCTGTCCCGGCAGGGCTTCGAGTTCGCGCTGGTATTTGTAGGAGAGTTTGCCGCTTTTTTTCTCGGCAACGGGCGCGGCGGCGGCGGGTGTGGGTGCGGGTTTTGTCGCGGCGACGGCGGTTTCCGGCGCGGCTTCGAGTTGGGCGATGTCGCCGCCTTGGTTCAGCCAGTCGGCAAAGCCGCCCACGGTTTGTTCGATGCGGTTTTTTTGTGCGTTGAAGACCCAGAGGCGGGTAACGACGGCGTCGAGGAAGGCGCGGTCGTGGCTGACGAGCAGTACGGTGCCGGGGTAGTCCGCCAGTACTTCTTCGAGCAGTTCGAGGGTTTCGATGTCCAGATCGTTGGTCGGTTCGTCCAGCACGAGGACGTTTGCCGGTTGGGCAAAGAGGCGGGCGAGCAAGAGTCGCGCGCGTTCGCCGCCGGAGAGGGCGCCGACCGGGGTGCGCCAGCGTTCGGGCGGGAAGAGGAAGTCTTGCAGGTAGGCGGCGATGTGTTTGCGACTGCCGCCAATTTCAACGTAATCGCATCCGGCGCCGACGCTGTCGCGCAGGGTTTCTTCCGGGTCAAGCTGCGCGCGCAGTTGGTCGAAGTAGGCGACTTCCAGTTTGGTACCGTGTTTGATGTGGCCAGCGGTCGGCGCAAGGTCGCCCAAGAGCAGGCGCAGCAGGGTGGTTTTGCCCGCACCGTTCGCACCGACGAGACCGATTTTTTCGCCGCGCTCGATGATGTCGCTGAAGTCTTGTACCAGCGGCGCGCCACCGGGGTGGGCGAAGCCCAGGCGGTCGGCGACGATGACTTGCCGTCCGCTGCGCTCGCCCGAGTCCAGTTGCAGGTTGGTTTTGCCCTGACGGTTGATGCGCGCGGCGCGCTCGGCACGCATCGCTTTCAGCGCGCGCACGCGGCCTTCGTTGCGGGTGCGCCGCGCCTTGATGCCTTGCCGTATCCAGATTTCTTCTTCGGCGAGTTTTTTGTCGAAGCGCGCGTTGGCTTCGGCTTCGGCGTGCTGCATTTCGTCGCGGGTGCGGAGGAAGCGGCGGTAGTCGCTTTTGACGTCGAGCAGGCGGCCACGGTCGAGTTCCCAGATGCGGTTGGCGACTTTTTCGAGGAAGGCGCGGTCGTGGGTGACGAAGACGACGGCGCCGCCGAAGCTGTTCAGCAGTCCTTCGAGCCAGACGATGGCACCCATGTCGAGGTGGTTGGTCGGCTCATCGAGCAGCAATACGTCCGGTTTGGCGACCAAAACGCGCGCCAGCCAGACGCGCCGCCGCCAGCCGCCGGAGAGGTCAGCCATGCGCGCCGCGCCGTCCAAGGCGAAGCGTTGCAGGATGCCGTCGATGCGGTTTTCCAGTTGCCAACCATCGGCGGCGGCGACTTGTGCTTCCAGTTGGGCGAGGGTTTCGGCGTCGCTGTCGCTATGGTTGGCAAGCAGTTCCTGGTAACGCGCAACCAGCGCCGCCGTCTCCGCCAGGCCGTCGCGCACCACTTCGCGCACCGTGCGCGCATCGGCAGCAGGCGGGTCTTGCGGCAGATAGGCGACGCGCACGCCGTCGGTGAGGCGCAGTTCGCCGTCGTCGGGGGCTTGCGCGCCGCGCAAGACGTTCAACAGGGTGGATTTGCCTTCGCCGTTGCGCCCCAGCAGGGCGACGCGCTCGCCTGTCTCCAACGAGAAATTGACGTGGTCGAGCAGCGGCCGCCAGCCGAAGGCGAGCGATAAATCTTGTGCGGTCAGCAGTAATGCCATGCGGTTTTCCTTGAGGTAGGGATGCGAAAGCGCGGCATTATGAAGCAATGCGCGGTGGTAAAAAATCCCGCGCGGGGCGGGATTTTTTCTGTGGTTATTGCGGGTTGCCGCCTTTTTGCACCGTCTCTATCAAATCGCCGTAGCCCGCCTGCGCCATCTCGGCGAGCGGGATGAATTTCAAACTGGCACCGTTGATGCAGTAGCGCAGGCCGCCTTTATCTTTCGGGCCGTCCGGGAAGACGTGGCCGAGGTGGGCGTCGGCAACACGGCTGCGGATTTCGGTGCGGTGCATGTTGAAACTGGTGTCGTCGTGTTCGGTGACGACCGCGCGGTTGATGGGCTTGGTGAAGCTCGGCCAACCGCAGCCGGACTGGAATTTGTCGGCAGAGCTGAAGAGCGGCTCGCCGCTGACCACGTCCACATACAGCCCCGGCGCGAAGAGGTGATCGTATTCGTGGCTGAAGGCGCGTTCGGTGGCGCTGTGTTGGGTGACGGCGTAGGCTTCGGCGCCAAGGTTTTTCTTCAATGTGGCGGCGTCGGGTTTGTGGTATTTGCTGGCGTCAATTTCCGGTTCGCCGTTGGCGTCGGTTTTGGCGGGCGCGGCGGCAGCGGGTTTTTCCAGCGGGATGTCCGCTTTGCGGATGTCAATGTGGCAGTAGCCGTTCGGGTTCTTGGCGAGGTAGTCCTGGTGGTATTCCTCGGCTTCGTAGAAGTTGTCCAGCGGCAGGTTTTCCACGACCAGCGGCTTTTGGTGTTTTTTCTGTTCTTCGGCGAAGGCTGTTTCGATGGTGGCGCGCTCCGCCGGATCGGTGTAATAGACGCCGCTGCGGTATTGCACACCGCGGTCGTTGCCCTGCTGGTTAAGGCTGGTCGGGTTGACCACGCGGAAGTAGTAGCGCAAGAGGTCGGCGAGGCTGATGCGTTCGGGGTCGTAGGTGACTTTCACGGTTTCGGCGTGGCCGGTGCCACGGTGCGAGACGTCTTCGTAGCTTGGGTTCGCGGTTTTGCCGTTGGCGTAGCCGGAGACGGCGTCCAGCACGCCGGGGACGCGCTCAAAGTACGCTTCCAGTCCCCAGAAGCAGCCGCCGGCGAGGTAGATGGTTTTGCTGTTCATGGTTTTCGCTCCTTTGGCTTCGGGTTTGTAGAATTTTTGCGCGGGCTGGGCGAGCTCCGCCTGCGGGTTTTTCAGTAGCGCCAACGCCTGTTCGCGCGCGAGATGGCCTTTGATGACGCGGACGACGTTGCCGTTTTGGTCGAGCAGCGCCCAGCTTGGATAGACGGCGACGCCGGTGTCGCGGGCGATGTCGCCGCCGCTGTTCACCAGTACCGGCAGGTTGGGGTAATCGAGGCCGCGATACCATTCGCTAAAGGCGGCTTCGTCGTTTTCGCCGAGGTAGCCGGGCGAGGCGACGGTGATGAGGTTGATGCCCGCAAAGGCCGGGTCGCTGCGCCATTCTTGGGTTTCGGCGAGGGTGGCGAGGCAGAGCGGGCACCAGCTCGCCCAGTATTTGATGAGGGTCGGTTTGCCTGCTTCAAGGTAAGTGGCGGCGGGTTTGCCGTTCACGTCTTTAAGCGCCAGCAGCCGCTGTTGCAACTGGTGCGGCAGTGGCGCTTCGGCACGGCTATCGTGGTCGGCAAAGGCGGGCAACGGCGCGGTCGTGGCGACGGCAAGGGCGATAAGGATGGCGTGTGTGAGGTTTTTCATGGGAGGCTCCGTGGATGTTGGAGCCTTGATTATAGGAAATCGCGTTTGCGCGGGTGTCTGCTTCGGTTGCTGCACTGTCTGTTATAGCCATTCACCGAAAGTTTCAGACAAGGCGCGTCGTCGAAGACAGTACGCGGTTGTACGGCGAGACGACGCAACACCGTATGAGGCTTTCGGTGGATGGGTATAAAAAGCCCGCCAGAGTGGCGGGCTTTTTTTACGGGCGGCAACCGCTGAGGAGGATGGTGGCGGAGGCGGGGCGGGAGAGGACGGCGTTCTGGCCGTCGCTATGGAAGGCGATTTGGCCGTTTTCGTAGGTGGCGGGGTTGTCGCCGGGGCGCTGTTCGAGGGTGTGTTCGCCGCTCATGTAGCGCAGTTGCAGGGTGCGTTTGCTGCTGTCCGGGTAGCGGGTGTCGAAGGTGCCTTCGCGGCATTGCCAGGTGTTCCAGTGGTTGCCTATCGGCAGTTTGAGCTGGCTGTTGTGGCTCGCGGCAGGCAGGGCGATGTCGGTATCCGGCTGTTCGCTTTCGAGGGTGATGTCGGGGCGCGGTTTGTTGCTGCTGCAGGTGGCGAGGAACAAGGCGAGGGCGGTAAGGGCGAGGGTTTTGCGGGTACTCATGGGTTTTTGCGGGTTAGGGGGTTGGTGAAGGGCAGGGGACTGCCGGTAATTCGGTGGTGGCTGGTTGTTTTTTGCAGGCGTTCCGGGAATTTGTTTGGTGTTTGCGGGTGAAAAATTGGAATTTCGGCTCATCAATAATATTGCTCACCCCCTCCCCAACCCTCCCCCGCTGCGGGTGCTGTCGCACCCTGCAGGGGAGGGAGTGAACCGGCGGGATGATTGGCACGGCGGGTTTATTTTTGTTCGTCTTCTCCAAACATTCGGTGCAGGCTGTCTTTTTTCTTTTCGGCTTCTTGTTGGTATTGTTGCAGTTTTTCGTTTTCCAGGGTCAGTTGTTTGAGTTGCTGGTTGAGCTCTGCGATGTACGCGTCTTTTTTGGCGAGTTCTTTGCGCAAGTGTTTGATTTGTTGTTGCGCCCGGCCTTTGAATTTGTCTTCGGCGAAGTCGTAGGCGGCGCTTTGTGCCATGTCTTTGCCGCCGTGGTCCCAGCCGATTTTGGCGCCGAAGGCGAGGCCAACCAGGGCGATGAGTTTGGTGAGTGCTTTCATGGGTTTTCTTCCTTGTCGGGGTGGGGAGCGCGGCAGGGCGGCAGGAGTTTTTCAAAGCCGAGGCTGAGCAGGATGTATGCCCAGGAGAAGAACATCAGCTTCATGAAGTTGGAGATGGCGATGATGAGGTAAAACAGCCAGTAGCTGTGGATGTGAAAGAGCTCTTGTGCGATGAATTTGCCGAGTGCGATGCGCAGGTTATCGAGCAGCAGAAAGGCGTTGACGATTTTTCTGCCGTAGGGGTTGTGGCCGTTCGCCATGATGCTGTCGGCTTCGGCGTAGTCGATGAAGTTTTCAAAGTTGATGTTGCTGGTCATGAATTCGGCGGTGTCGTAGCCGCTGAAGAGCAGGGTGAGCAGGAGGTTCAGCAGTAATGCCGGGATGAAGACGTTGATGAGCAGGATGCCGTGGCGGGCGAGGTTTTCGTTCAGGTGGTTTTCGAGGATGGCGGGATGCGCGATTGGGTTTTCGCGGCGGATGAGGTTACTGGCGGTGTTGTAGAGGTAGAGGGGGACGAGGAGGATGGTGTAGCCGTGGGCGAGGATGATGCCTTTGGCGGTGATGGTAAAGAGGATGCCCAGCAGCAGCGAGAGGAGGGTGCAGACGAGGATTTGCCACGGGGTGTTGCGTTTTTTGATGAGGCGTTGCAGGAAGGATTGTTCTTTGAGGTAGATGTTGAGGAGTTGCCGCTTGCTGTACCAGAGCGAGGCGGTCATGTACCAGATGAATGCGGCGGTAATCAGGATGAGCAGCAGGGTCAGGCCGTCGTGTCTGCCGACGATGTAGCCTTGCAGGGCGAGCAGCAGCAGAACCGGGATGCCTGCGAGGAGGTTGCGGGCAAGGCTGCGTTGGGGGTGGTGTTCGCGGTTCATGTGGGGGGACATGACAGGGGTTATGGTGGGGCAAGCCCCACCCTACGGGGCAGTTACCACAGGCGGACGCCGCCGCTGGCGTAGCTGGAGGGCGGCAGGTTGAGGCGGTATTCGTACACTTTTTCGTATTCGAGCACGCGCTTGACGTAGTCGCGGGTTTCGGTGAACGGGATTTGCGCAATCCATTCGTCCAGCGGCAGGCCGGGGTTTTCTGCCCGCCATTGGTTTACCCGCGAGGGCCCGGCGTTGTAGGCCGCCGCGGCGTAGGCGAGGTGGCCAAATTCGTTCAGGCGGTCGGTGAGGTATTGGCTGCCGATTTCGAGGTTGGTGTCGGGTTCGGTCAGTTGCCATTTGCCGCTGTAGGGGATGCCGTTTTTGCTGGCGGTGTGGCTGGCGGTGGCGGGCATGATTTGCATCAGGCCGATGGCGCCCGCCTTCGAGGCTATCGCCGGCTGGAAGATGCTTTCTTTGCGGATGATGGCGAATATTTTGGCGGGGCTGATGCCGTGCTGGCGCGCCAGTTGGCGCACGCGGGTCTCATAGGCGGTGGGGAAGCGAAGCGCGAGGGCGTCGTAGTTTTTGCTTTTGCCGAGGGTGGTGACGGCCTGGACGCCCCAGCCGATTTCGCTGGCGTAGAGCGCGGCCTGCGCGCTTTCGGCCGGGGTGAGGGTTTTCAGCAGGGCCTGCCATTCCTGGCTGGCGCGGGCGTCGTCGCCAAGGTTGCGGAAGATGCGCGCGCGGTAGGCGGCGGGACGGCCAACGACGGCGGCGTAGTGGCGGTCGCGGCTGACCGGGCGGTCGTGGTAGCTGGGCGCGACGCCGAGTTTTTCGGCGGCAAGGAAGCCGTAGAAGTCGCGTTGGCCGGCGGCGCGGCGGTAGTGGCTGTCGGCACCGGCGCGGTCGCCGCTTTTTTCCAGCGCTTTGGCAATCCAGTATTGGATTTCGGCTTTGTTTTGCGCTTCTTTGTCGAGTTTGCCGAGGTGGGCGGGCAGGCCGCGCCAGTCGCCACGGCGCAGTTCGTAGGCGATGAGGTCGTAGGTGGTGTTGTCTTCGTGTTCGCCCGCCGGGATGGCGTCCCACAGGGTGAGGGTGTTTGGGTCGTCGGCTTGTGCCAGTTTGCGTACCAGCGGGTTGTAGAGTTTGCCCGCGTCTTTGGGACGGCTGATGTAGCCCATGCTGGCGGCGGTGGTCGCCTGGGCGACGGCGACGGGGTCTTTTTTCAGGCGTTTGCCCAGTTGTTGCGCCAGCAGGGCGCTGCGCCAATCGGGGTCGCTGAGGCTGTAAGCGCTTTCTATCGGCAGGGTGTTCTGGTCGATGTCGAGCCAGGTTTGTGCGGCCTGGGCGGCGGCGCCTTGCAGGTTGCCCGCGAGGTAGGAGGCGATGAGGCGGTTGTTGTTCGCCATCGCCAGGCGGAAGCGTTCGGCGTGTTGCGCCGGTTTGATGTGGCCGCTGTGGGCGAGGCGGTCGTAGAGGGTGTTGCATTCGGCGCCGAGGCTTTTTTCGCTTTCCCACAGTTTGTCGCTGTCTTTCACGGCTTCGCGGGTTTTGCTGCGATTCAGCAGCGCCAGGCGGTATTGGCATTCGAGGGCTTCGTCGGCAAAGCCGGGACTGTAGCTCTGGATGATGGCATCGTTGTCGCCGCCCGCTGCCCACAGCGGGTACGCCTGTTTGGCGAGTGCGGTGCTGAAGGGGTCGTTCGGGTATTTTTTCAGGAAGGCGACGAGGGTTGCGGTCGGGGTGGTGGCGAGGTTGTCGCGATACGCCTGCGCTTCGAGGTAGGGGTAGAGCGGGTGCGGCGCGAGGTGCTGGTAGGCCGCGAGCGGCGCGCCGTTTTTGATGGCGGCTTCGGCGTCGAGGATGTTTTCTTCGGCGTGGGCGGGAATGCCGAAGGCGAGGGCGAGGCTCATGAGGATTTTGTTCATGGGGTTCCTATTTGATGTGCTGCTGCCAGTCGTTCTGGTAGCGGTTTTTGTAGTGCATGACGCGCTGGATGTATTGGCGCGTTTCCTGGTAAGGCGGGATTTGGCCGCGGTAGCGCAAGAGGCTTTGCGGCCCGGCGTTGTAGGCGGCGAGCGCCTGTTCGGTGTTCTGGAAGCGCGCCAGTTGTTGGCTCAGGTATTTGATGCCGCCTTCGAGGTTGTTCGCCGGGTTGTAGGGGTCGGCGACGTTCATGTCGCCCGCGGTGCCGGGCATGAGCTGCATCAGCCCGACCGCGCCTTTGCCGGAGACGGCGTTGCTGTTGTAGCCGGATTCGACGCTGATGACGGCGTGGACGAGGGCGGGGTCGATTTGGTATTTGGCGGCGAGTTGGTTGATGAGTGCCTTGTGTTGTTCTTGTCGGGTTTTGAAGTCGCCGCTGGGCTCGGCGATGCGCACCGGCGCCAGGGTGAGCGGCAGCAGCGGGCAATGTTGCTGGATGCGGCGTTTTTGTCCGTTGATGGTCAGCGTCGCGTAGCATTGGCCGGTGGCGACAGGCTCCGCGGTTGCGGGCGCGGCTGCGGGGGCAACCGGCGCGGGCGGCGGGTCGCCGGGAAGCTGGATCGGCGGGATGAGGGTGTTCGCCGGTTTCGGCGGCGGGGTCTTGGCTTTGCCGTTGGGCAGGGCGACGCTGCAGGCGATGTTGGTTTTTTTGCCTTTGTAAACGACGGTGCCGCAGTTTTTGCCGTGCGCAGGCAGGGCGAGGGCGAGGAAGGCGAGGGCGAGGAGGGTGAGGGCGAGGAGGGTGAGGGCCGTGGTCGCTGCGCGGGTTTTTACACCCCCTCCCCATCTTTCCCCCGCTTCGCAGGGGAGGGGGTGGTTCGGTGCGGGGAGCGGAGGCGGGTTATCGTCCGATGCGCGGGCTGTTTGGGAAGCAAGGGTTTTGTCGCAAGCGGGTGTATTTGCTGCCCCCACCCCAGCCCTCCCCCACAGGGGGAGGGAGCTGTTTGGTGCGCGAAGCGGGGGCGGCGCGTCAGGGCGCAGCGTGTGGTGGGTTAAACGCGCATCGGGGTGGCATGAATTAACCCCACCCCCGTCCCCTCCCCCGGTTCCCACGGAAAATGCGTACGCATTTTCCGTGGGTGCCCGCCCACAGGGGGAGGGGGGAACAGCGGCGCTGCCCGCCCACAGGGGGAGCGGGATTTTTTTATGCCGCGTCATAGGCCGATCTCGGACGGGTTCGCCTTGTAGCGGCGGTAGTATTCCATGACTTTCGGCACGTAAGCGCGGGTTTCGATGAACGGCGGGATTTTGTTGCCGTATTTTTTGACGTTGCCTTCGCCCGCGTTGTAGCCCGCTGCCGCCAGTTGCATATCGCCGCCAAATTCGTTGAGCAGCCATTTGAGGTAGGTCGCGCCGCCGCGGATGTTTTGTCCGGTGTTGTAAGCGTCGCTGACGCCAAAGCGGCGCGCGGTGCCGGGCATGAGCTGCATCAGACCCATCGCGCCGGCGTGGGAACGGGCATCGGGGCGGTAGGCGGATTCGGCGGAGATGATGGCGTGGACGAAGTGTGGTTCGATGCCGACTTCTGCCGCGATTTGGTTCACTTGTGCGCTCAGGTTGCGCTGGCGTTCGCGGAAGGCGCCGCTGACGTTGATGTTGAGTTCGTTGCGGATTTTGGCGGCGAGGCGTTCGGCTTCGATGACGTAGGACTGCGGGCAGTCTTTGGTCGGCTCAAGGTGGAAGACGCGGCCGTTTTCGCTGGTGACGGTGCCGCCGCAACTGCCCTGGGTGTTAAGGTAGTCGAGGTTGTGCGCGGCGATGCTGGTTTGCTGGTTGCCGAGGCGCGCTTCGCCGCCGCTGGTGCCGGGGGTGTAGTCAAAGGAGCGGGTGGCGCAGTTGAATTCGCGCGTCTCGCCGTTGAACTGGATGCTGCCCGCACCGGTGCATTGCAGGCCAGGGCCGCCGCTCGCTGCCTGTTTGGCATTTTTTTGTACGCCTGCGATGGCAAGGGCTTCGAGGTTTTGGCTTTGCGTCGCCTGTTGGCGAAATTCTTGTTTGGCGCCGCTGTAGGAGCGGGAGAAGAAGGTGCAGTGGCGGTAGTTGCCGCGTTTGTTGGCGGGGACGAAGTTGGGCAGGCCGTCGTTGTTGAAGCATTTGTAGATGTCCTGCGCGATTTCTTCGTTGTCGCCGGGGGTGAAGCCGACCAGCGGTTTGCCGCGGTTCGGCGCGGGCAGGGCCGGGGCGGAGACTTCGCCGCCTTTGCGCCCCAGCGGCTGGCAGTTGCCCTGCGGCGGGGTCGCGGTTTCGATGATGGTCGGCGTGCCGTCCAGTTGCGGGCAGACCCAGATTTGCGTGCCTGCCGGGGTGACGGTGGCGATGGTTTTTTCTTCTTGTTCGGCGGCGGGGGCAGCGGCCCCGGGCCCGAGCGTCGAGCCGGTCCCGCCGGCCCTCTTCTGAAGGCCCCGGTCAGATGAGGGTGAGCGCCTGCCGGGCGATGGACAGCTCCTCATTGGTG
>NZ_CALJAH010000259.1 GCF_938028185.1 uncultured Cardiobacterium sp.
TCAAGGTCGCGCGCGCGGCGGGCGGCGTTGATGCCGGCGAGCAGGCCTTGCGCGCCCGCTTCTTCGTAGCCGGTGGTGCCGTTGATTTGTCCGGCAAGGTAGAGGTTTTCGATGTGGCGGCTTTCGAGGCTGTGCTTGAGTTCTTGCGGGTCGAAGTAGTCGTATTCGATGGCGTAGCCGGGGCGGGTGATGCGCGCCTGTTCGAGGCCGGGGATGGTCTGGATGTAGGCGATTTGTGCGGCAAAGGGCAGGCTGGTGGAGACGCCGTTCGGGTAGAGTTCGCAGGTGGTGAGGCTTTCCGGCTCGATGAAGATTTGGTGGCTGTCTTTGTCGGCAAAGCGCATCACTTTGTCTTCGATAGACGGGCAGTAGCGCGGCCCGGAGGCGTCTTTGATGACGCCGGCGTACATCGGCGCCTGGTCGATGTAGGCGCGGATGATGTCGTGCGTGCGTTCGTTGGTGCGGGTGATGTGGCAGGCGACCTGGCGCGGGTGTTCGGCAATGTGGCCGAGGTAGGAGAAGACGGGCAGCGGGGTGTCGCCGGGCTGGGCTTCCATGCGGCTGTAGTCAACGGTGCGCGCGTCGAGGCGCGGCGGCGTGCCGGTTTTCATGCGGGCGAGGGTGAAGGGCAGGTTGTGCAGGCGCGCGGCGAGTTCGTTTGCGGGCGGGTCGCCGGCGCGGCCACCGGGGAAGCTGTTGAGGCCGACGTGGATTTTGCCGCCGAGGAAGGTGCCGGCGGTGAGGACGGTGGCGCTGGCGTAAAAGTCGATTTGGTGTTGGGTTTTACAGCCTGCGATACGGGTGCCTTCGAGGATGAGGTCGGTGACGGGCGTTTGGAAGAGGTCGAGGTTGGGCTGGTTTTCGACCATGTCGCGCACCGCCGCTTTGTAGAGGTTGCGGTCGGCCTGGGCGCGGGTGGCGCGGACTGCCGGGCCTTTGCGGCGGTTGAGGATGCGCCACTGGATGCCCGCGCGGTCGGCAGCGCGTGCCATGATGCCGCCGAGGGCGTCGATTTCTTTGACGAGGTGGCCTTTGCCGATGCCGCCAATGGCGGGGTTGCAGCTCATTTGGCCGATGGTTTCGATGTTGTGCGTCAGCAGCAGGGTGCGCGCGCCGCTGCGGGCGGCGGCGCAGGCGGCTTCTACGCCAGCGTGGCCGCCGCCGATGACGAGGACGTCGTAGTGGGTAGGGTATTTCATGGTTGTTCGGGCAGTTGCCAGTCGGGCGGCAGGTGTTTGGGGGCGGTGATGCGCAGGGTTTTCAGCGGGCTGAACTCGCCGCTTTGCAGGACAACGTTTTTTTTGGCGACGGCGAAGGTTTTGGCGAGCCAGGCGGTCAAGTGTTTGTTGGCTTTGCCGTCTTCGGGCGGTGCGGTGATGGCGATTTTGTAGCGCTCGTCATGGATGCCCTGGCACTGGTCGCGGCTGGCGCGCGCGGTGATTTTGACGGCGAGGATGAGGTCGCCGTGTTCCCATTGGGCAGCGGGCATGGTTTATCCGGCGATGCTGCCGAAGAGGATGCGGGCAAGGCCTTGTTGGGCGAGGTAGATGAGGAACAACGCTGCCATCGGACTGAAGTCGAGCATCCCGACGGGCGGGATGATGCGGCGCAGCGGTGCCATCAGCCATTCGCAGCAGGAAAGGGCAATTTGCATCACCGGCTGGCGCGGGTCGGTTTGCAGCCACGAGCCGATGACGGTGATGAGGATGGCGTAGAAGGTGGTGTTGAGCCAGGTGTTGAGCAGCAGCAGTACGCCGAGCGGGATGGCGACGGGGTTGACAAAGAGGATAAAAGTGACCAGCAGCGCGATAATGGCAGCGACGATGACCGCGCCAAAATCAAAGCGCGAGGGCGGCAGCAGTTTGCGGAACGGCAGGACGAGCGGATCGGTGGTGCGGTTCAGCCGCGAGACGATGGGGTTGAAGCCGAGGCGGTAGAGGTTGGCGTGGAAGCGGATGAGGAAGAGGGCGATGGCGAGTTTGCCAAGGATGATGATGAGGTCTTGCATGGTGTGAGGTGGTGTTTTGGAAGGGGTTTACCAGTCGCGGGTGAGTTCGTCGGCGATGGCGCGGCTGCGCGCAACCACGGCGCTCATCGTGTCATCAACGATGCGGTCGATGTTGGCGTTATTAAAGGTGTTGAGCGCGGCTTCGGTGGTGCCGCCGGGGACGGCAATCTGTTTGCAGTAGTCGGCAAATTCGGGCGGGGTGGCGTTGTTGTCCAGCGCGAGGGTGCCTGCGCCGACTGCCGTCCAGGTGATGATGTCGTAGAGTTCGTCGCGCTCGAAGCCGTAGCGTTCGCCCGCGTCCAGCATTGCCTGCATCAGGCGGAAGAAGTAGGCAATGCCGCTGCCGGAGAGCGCGGTGATACCGTCAATCTGGGTTTCGTCGTCCAACCAGGCGGTTTCGCCGATGGCGCTGAAGATGGTTTCTACCAGCTCTTCTTCTTCGGGCGCGAGTTCGTTGTCGCTGTAAATGCCGGTAAGCGAGGCCTGGTGCGAGGCGGCGATATTCGGCATGGCACGGATGATGACGGCGTCGTCGCCGAGGATGCGGCGGTAGTGTTCGAGGCGGATGCCGACGGCAAGGGTGATGAGGATTTTGTCGTCCAGGTTGCAGTCGGCCAGTTCGTCCAGCACCGCTTTCATTTGCGCGGGTTTGACGCCGAGGATGATGTAGTCGCAGTCCTTGACCAGCTGGCGGTTGTCGGTGTGGGCGGTGATGCCGTGGATTTGTTTGAGGGCGGCGGCGCTCGCCGGGGTGCGGCTGGTGGCGTGGATATGCTTGCTGCTGAAGGCGTTTTCTTCGTCGGCAAGCAGGCCGCTGATAATCGCGGCGCCCATGTGGCCGGCGCCGAGAAATCCGATGGTTGTGGTCATGGGCGGGTTTCCTTGGGAAAAATCGCGCGAATCTTATCATGTTTGCCACGGTGGCCAACGTGAACTTTGGCTTTGTTTTCCGCCGTTTTCCGGTAAAATAGAATCCTTGATTTTTTGTAAGGAAAGAAAAAGGATGCTGTTATGAGTGATAAGCACGAAACCAAACTGGACGACCTGCTGCGTTTTACCGACAAACAGAAAGCGTCGGACTTGCACTTGAGTTCTGAACTGCCGCCGATGATCCGTGTTGATGGCGATATTAAGCGCCTCAACCTGCCGCCGCTGGACCGCCAGCAACTGCGCGACATGATTTATTCCATCATGACCGACTCGCAGGTGAAGAACTTTGAAGAGCACTGGGAAGCGGACTTCTCCACCGAAGTCAAGGGTATCGCCCGTTTCCGGGTTAACGTCTTCAACCAGAACCGCGGTCTTGCCGTGGTGTTCCGTACCATTCCAAGCCGGGTGCTGTCGCTTGAGGACCTGAAAGCGCCGGAAAAATTCGTGGACATTATTGATGTACCGCGTGGCCTCGTACTCGTCACCGGCCCGACCGGTTCCGGCAAATCCACCACGCTGGCGGCGATGCTGAACCACATCAACGAAAACAAGCACGAACACATCCTGACTATCGAAGACCCGATCGAATTTGTACACGAATCGAAAAAATGCCTGGTCAACCAGCGTGAAGTCCACCGCGACACGCAAAGCTTCTCCAACGCCCTGCGCGCCGCGCTGCGTGAAGACCCGGACATCATCCTCGTTGGTGAGTTGCGCGACCTCGAAACCATCCGCCTTGCGCTGACCGCCGCCGAAACCGGACACCTGGTTTTCGGTACCCTGCACACCTCGTCCGCGGCAAAAACCATTGACCGTATCATTGACGTCTTCCCCGGCGAAGAAAAACAACTGGTACGCTCCATGCTCTCCGAATCGCTGCGCGCCGTTATCGCGCAAACGCTGCTGAAAAAAATCGCCGGTGGCCGGATTGCCGCACACGAAATCCTCGTTGCAACCTCCGCGGTGAAAAACCTTATCCGCGAAGACAAAATCGCGCAAATCTATTCCTCTATCCAGACCGGTGCGCAGTACGGCATGCAAACCCTTGACCAATGCCTGCAAAAACTGGTGTCGCAAGGCATCATCGACCGGCAGACCGCTGCGGCGAAAGCACACGACAAAACCCTCTTCCTGCACAGCTAAACCCGGAGCCGCAACATGGAACACGCCAGCCTCGATACCGCCCTCGAACTCACCCCGATCAGCCGCGACGAAATCGCGCAGAAAAAAACCAGCATGCCGCGCGAAGAACTGCGGCCGATGTTCGACAAACTGGTCGCGCACGCCGCCGAAAAAAAAGCGTCGGATATCTTCATCAACACCGAGAACTACATCAGCATCAAAACTGACGGCCAGCTCAACTACACCAAAAAATACATGGAAGAGGGCGACGTCTATAACCTGATCGAAGTCATCTCGCGCCCGGAAGCCTTCCGCGAATTTCTGCGCAACCACGAACTGAACATGATGGTGGAAGTGCCGAACGTCACCTACCTGCGGGTCAACGTGTACCTGCAAAAAAACGTCCCCGGCCTCGTCCTCCGTCTCATCCCGGCAACCATCCCGAAACTGGACGACCTCGAACTGCCGGTGCCGGACATCCTGCGCAAAATCTCGATGGTCAAACGCGGCCTCGTCATCGTCATCGGTGCGACCGGTAACGGTAAATCCACTACCCTCG
>NZ_CALJAH010000260.1 GCF_938028185.1 uncultured Cardiobacterium sp.
GTCAGCCGCTATCTGACACGCAACCCGAAAACGGCAGCTGGCAAGGCGTTGTGGCAGCTGGCGCTAACGCTAAAAGACAGCGGCAAGGTGGCCTTTCAAAGCGCCCTGCAAGCGTGGTTTGAGCGGCATCAGGGCTTTCTTAACGAACGGACGGTCAATGAGGAAAACGGCAGGTCGCACTACACGCACAAGCAGCTGAGAAGCGCGTATTTAAGCCTGAAACGGAATCTGGACTACCTGTTCACCTTTGAGGCGTATCCCGGTTTGGGCATTCACAACACCACCAATCTGCTGGACGGGAAATTTGCCGACTTAAAGCGCAGTGGGGTGTCATCACGGGGTGAGAAAGGTGAATAAAGCAAGGTTTATAAAGGATTATTTCTCCCTACCTGATGATGAGTAGCTCCTTTTTTGCCCATATGTCGGGGTACAAAAAAGCGGCTCTTGCGAGCCGCCAAATGGATTGCGATGAAATGGGATTTGTGCGGTTATTTGAGGATTTTCAGGTGGCTGCCGCCGGAAGCGGTTTCGCCATCTGCCGGAGCAGCGTTGTCATGTTGCGGGCCGTTTTCCAGGTCTTCCGCAACCTCCAGCGCGATGCCGTCGCCGTTTTCGCGGGTAACCAGCGCTGTGATGGCTTTCATGCTGACCCAAACCTGGTGTGCCTGGCCGCCGAAGCGGGTGCTGAAGGTGACGCAGTCATCTTCGATCGTGAGGTTGGCGGTCGCGGTTGGCGAGATGTTCAGCACCAGCATTTCTTCCTGCATCAGGTGCAGCGGTACGCCGTGTACCCAGCCCGCGCCAGGGGCGGCGATAACGAGGTGCGGGGTGCAGTCGTTATCGACAATCCACTGGTAGATGGCGCGCAGCAGGTAGGGCTTGCGGTCGGTCATGGTGATGTTGTCCATCATGCCCCCGCCCGCAGTGCGGCTTCCTGTTTGGAGAGCGATTTGCGGAAGTACTCTTTGTTGAAATGGAAGTCCATGTAGCGCTGGATGGTCGCTGCCGCTTTGGGCAGTTCGATTTCGAGGCTTTCCAGCCGCCAGAGGACGGGCAGGACGCAGCAGTCCAGCAGGCTCATTTCGCTGCCAATGAGGTAGTCGCGCCCCTTGAACATTGGCGACATCAGCAGTACGGCTTCGCGCAGTTGTTTGTGCGCTGTTTTTTTCTTCGCTGCGGTCAGTTTGCCGTGCTGGAGCTGGTCCAACGGCTGGTACCAGTTGGTTTCCAGTTCGTAGCAAAACAGGCGGATTTTCGCTTTCAAGTTCGCCTCTATCGGCATCAGCGCCGGGTGCGGGAAGCGTTCGTCAAGGTATTCGCTGACGACGCGCTCGTCAAAGAGGACGAGGTCACGGTCTATCAGGGTCGGCAGGCGTCCGGTCGGGTTGATTTCGATGAGGTCGGCCGGGATGTTGTCCGGGTCGATTTCAACGTAGTCGATTTCGAGGTCTTTCGCCTGACAGACGAGGCGGATGCGGTGGCTGCTGGCATGGACGGGGCTGCCGAACAGCGCCAGCCCACCCCGTTTTTGGCTTACGATACTCATAGGCTCCTTGGGCTTAGTGGATGTCGCGCCAGTATTCTTTTTTCAGCAGGTAGAAGATGACGGTGAGGAAGGCGAGGAAGGCCAGCACCCACGGTCCCATGCGCATTCTGTCCAGTGCTGAAGGGTCGGATACGTAGCTGAGGAAGTTGGTGATGTCGTAGGCGACTTTGTCGTACTCTTCTTTGTTCAGTTTGCCCGGCGTGACGGCTTCAAAGCCAACGAGGCTGCTGTGGGTCTCGCATTGTTCTTTGCCGTCAACGGTCTCGCAGGTTTTGTCTTCATGATAGACGGGTTTCTGGATGCCCTGCAGCTCCCACAGGGGGTTGGGCATACTCGCACCGGCGAAGACGGAGTTGTTGAAGCCGAGCGGGCGGCTGTCGTCCTGGTAGAAGCCGCGCAGGTAGTTGTAGATGTAGGCGCCGCTTTTTGCCCGCGCGGTGAGCGAGAGGTCGGGCGGGGTCTGGCCGAACCATTTCAGGCCTTCTGCGCCACTCATCGCGGTGTGCATTTGTTCAACGTCTTTGGCACCGGTAAAGATGAGGTTCTTCGCCCCTATTTCCGGGTCAATTTGCAGGTCGCGGAACATCCGGTTGTAGCGCTGGTATTTGAGCGAGTGGCAGCCGGAGCAGTAGTTGATGAAGTATTTGGCACCGTTTTGCAGCGAGATTTTGTCGTTCAGGTCGGTCTGAAAGGTGTCGTTCGGATAGGTTGCCGCGCCGCCGGAGGCGAAGGTTTGGCTTATTGCCAGCGCTGCAACGAGCAGGATCAGGTTTTTGATGGCGTTCATTTGGTCACCCTGGTTGGTACTGGCTTGGTTTTGTCGAGTTTGCTGTAGATGGGCATCAGCAGGAAGAAGGCGAAGTAAACCGCCGTGAAGAACTGTGCCAGCAGGGTTACGGTGTTGGTCGGCTGCATGGTGCCGAGTTTGGTCAGGGTGAGGAAGGCGATGACGAACATTCCAAGGGCGACGCGCGAGATCCAGCCTTTGTAGCGGATGGATTTGACTGGTGAACGATCCAGCCACGGCAGGATGAAGATCATGCCGACAGCGGCAAACATGGCGATGACGCCCCACAGTTTGGCGGGGATGCCGAACCAGTCCCAGGTCATGGCGCGCAGGATGGAGTAGAAGGCGCCGAAGTACCACACCGGGGCGATGTGTTCGGGCGTTACCTGTGCGTTTGCCGGTTCAAAGTTGGCGAGTTCGAGGAAGTAGCCGCCAAATTCGGGCATATAGAAGATGATGCCGGCGAATATCATGAAGAAGAAGCCGAAGCCGACCAAGTCTTTGATGGTGAGGTAGGGGTGGAAGGGGATGCCGTCCAGCGGTACGCCGCGTTCGTCCAGGTGCTCTTTGATTTCGATGCCGTCCGGGTTGAGCGAACCGACTTCGTGTAGCGCGATGATGTGCGCCGCGACCAGCATCACCAGCACCAGCGGGATGAGGATGACGTGCAGCGAGAAGAAACGGTTGAGCGTCGCGTCGGAGATGTAGAAGTCGCCCTGGATGAAGGTGACGATGGCGTCGCCGACAATCGGGATGGCGCTGAAGAGCGAGATGATGACGTTCGCGCCCCAGTAAGAGGTTTGTCCCCACGGCAGCAGGTAGCCCATAAAGGCTTCCGCCATCAGCGCGAGGAAGATGAGCGCGCCGAAGAGCCAGACGAGTTCGCGTGGTTTGCGGAAGGAGCCGTACATCAGGCCACGGAACATATGCATATAGACGCAGATGAAGAAGAAAGACGCGCCGGTGGAGTGCATATAGCGGATGAGCCAGCCGTAATCAACGTCGCGCATGATGTATTCGACGCTGCTGAAGGCTTCGGCGGCGCTGGGTTTATAGAACATTGCCAGCCAGACGCCGGTGAGGATTTGGTTCACCAGTACCAGCAGGGCGAGCGAGCCGAAGTAGTACCAGAAGTTGAAGTTTTTCGCCGCGTAGTAGCGATCCATGTGGTCGTGCCACAGGACAGAGAGGGGGAAGCGGTTATCGACCCAGCCGATCAGGCCGGTGGTTTTGTACGGGTTGCTGGCCATTTTATGCTCCTTCGCTGCTGGCGCCGACGACGACGAGGTTGTCGTTTTTGAAGTTGTACGGCGGGATGGTCAGGTTGGTCGGGGCAGGCACGCCTTTGTAAACGCGGCCGGAGTAGTCGAATTTTGAGCCGTGGCAGGGGCAGAAGAAGCCGCCTTCCCAGGTGGCATCACCGCGCACTTCGCGGCCTTCGGCGCGCGATTGCAGTTTCGGCGCGCAACCGAGGTGGGTGCAGATGCCCAGCATGACCAGCACGTCCTTGCGCTCTGCCCGCCATTCGTTTTGTGCGTATTCGGGCTGGATGGATTCTTTGGATTCGGGGTCGCGCAGGTCGCCACCGACTTGCGGCAGGGTGGCGAGCATATCGTCGGTACGGCGCAGGACGTACACGACTTTACCCTGCCAGAGTACGGTCTGCATCGCGCCCGCTTCGAGTTTGGTGATGTCAACTTCTACCGGCGCGCCAACGGCTTTTGCCCGCTCGCTCGGCAGCCAGCTTTTGAGGAAGGGAACGGCGAGGAATCCCGCGCCGACTGCGGTCGCGCCGGTTGTCGCCGCGACCAGCATTTTGCGGCGGGCGGGGTTCTCCACCGGGTGCGCCGGAATGAAGACCGGCTTGAGGTTCGCTGCATTGCTCATGATTGTTCTCCGCGCATCGATTGTTTCCTATCAATACGGCGTTATTGCCTTGGGGTGAATAGTTTTTAGGAAGCGCTATCTTAGCAAAATCTTGCGCTTTTCGTCTGCTATTCAGAAGGGATTTTCTTCATCAAAAAAGCGCTGTTGCAGGTCAAAGGTAGCGGCAAGATGTTCGCCCAGGGCGCGAATACCGGCGCGTTCGCTGGCGTGATGGCCGCAAGAGATGTACACCGTGCCCGTTTCCCGCGCTTCGTGGTAGCTGCGCTCGGCGTATTCGCCGCTGATGAATACCTGCGCGCCCTCGCCCGCCGCCTGTTGCAAAAAGTCCTGCGCGGCGCCGCTGCACCAGGCGATGCGGGTAATGGCGGCGTCAGTCGCGCCAACCGCCTGCGGTTCACGCGCAAGACCGTCCGCCAGTTGCGCCAGCAATGCGGGCAACGGCGTCGGCGCAATGCGCGCGTGCCAGATGAGCGGTTCATCCGCCGACTGCCATACCGCTTCGCAGGCAAAATGGCGGGCAAAGAGCGCGTTGTTGCCCAGTTCGGAATGTTGGTCGAGCGGCAGGTGGTAGGCAAAGAGATTCAGGTCATGGGCGAGCAGCGCGGCGAGGCGATGCTTTTTCATGCCCACCACCTGCGGCGCTTCGCCTTTCCAAAAGTATCCGTGATGCACCAAAAGCGCATCCGCCTGCCAGTCAATTGCCGCGTCAATCGCCGCCTGCGAGGCGGTCACGGCGGTGAGGATGCGGCGGATTTCCGCCCGCCCTTCCACTTGCAGGCCGTTGGGCGCGTAATCGCGGAAACGGGCGCATTGCAGCAGTTCGTGCAGATGGGTTTGCAGTTGGTCGCGGGTAATCATGGCAGGTTCCTGAAGGCTGAAAACGGGTAACGGGGCGACAGCACGCATCCCCGCCATCCGGGCGAACGGTGCCGCGTTTACATACAGGGTAGCGGGGATAGTGTATGTGGCGAATAGTCAAATCAAGTGAGCACTTGTCCAAATATATTTTTTCATAAGACGTCTTCTACTACAAAGATTTGCGCGGACAGTTGTTTCATTTCCGCGCGGGCTTCCCGTATCCATCAGAATATGGGGCAATATCCCCGCAGACCGTTAGGATTACATTCGTGCCGCGCAGCCATAGCCGATACGGCAGTGAAAAGCAACGGGGTTCATACGGCAATAGCGAAAATAGATTTATTGCATCGCAAGGTGCGTGATAAAGACAAATTGGCGGTGGTAGGCTAAATATGCAGGTAATCCCTCCGGGATAGCACGCAGCCGCATTTCATGGGTTACGCCAAGCGCCCGCAATACCGCAATATCTATCAGCGCGGATATTTGTATTTTCCCGCTATCTTCAAAAGTAATCCAGCCCGCATCAAACAACAAATCTAGATTAGGAATCAGCGCCAAGCCATTATGGGCATCGAGGCGCTCCTGATTATCCGCGACCCGCCAGGGTTTAATATGCGAGGCTTTGAGTACCCGTGCATCACGGATGCCGGTAACGGCGCAGCCACCCCACAATTTAAGGACATCTTGCCGGAATTGCCCCTGTCCCAAGCGGCTTTGTATTAGTGTTTCGCGTGTGGTGTTTCCTAATACGGCCAGTGCGTCATGCGCGTTTTCTATATCTTTAAAAGAATTACCCGCCGGGAGCGCTGGCACACGGAAGATAAAACGACTGGGTTCAGATTCCCGTATTTCATATTCAACCAGCACGATGCGGCCGTAATATAAGAAACGCGAGTGATGCCGCTCCCGGTAGAAAAGATAAATTTCATCGTCCTGATGCCCTGCCTGTATTATCCGCTGGTCGCTACCATGCGATTGCTCACCTTCCCAATGCAGCCTATCTTCGCTAATTAAATCTTGATATGGGGTCAATACTTTTTGTTTTTCTTTGGTGACAAAGAGAATAATAAAGGGCGTATTTTTCGGGGTAACTACGCCGCGCGAGATAGGATGAAAATCTTTGAATCCCCAAAGTGCTGCCAGTTCGGGGCGGTCATAGGTATTACCGATGATTAAAGATGAAAAATGGACAGGCATTTGCAAATCCTTTCGGCGATAAATAAATGGGGCGGTAGAACCGCCCCGTGTCTTTCCCCGTTTATTCCGGCGCGCGCACCCGCCGGATATTCGCACCAACGGCGCTTAATTTTTTCTCGATGGCATCATAGCCGCGGTCGAGGTGATAGATGCGGTCAATGGTGGTTTCGCCTTCGGCGGCAAGTGCGGCGAGGACGAGGCAGGCGGAGGCGCGCAGGTCGGTCGCCATCACCGGGGCGCCGCTCAGTTTGGCGACGCCGCGCACGGTGGCGGTATGGCCTTCGATGGCGATGTCCGCGCCCATCCGCGCCAGTTCGGGGACGTGCATGAAGCGGTTTTCAAAGATGGTTTCGATGACGGTCGCCGTGCCTTGTGCGACGGTGTTGAGCGCCATGATTTGTGCCTGCATATCGGTCGGGAAGGCGGGGAACGGCGCGGTGCGGATGCTCACCGCCTGCAATGGCCGTCCGCGCTGGTCGAGGCGGATGTAGTCCTGACCGCGCTCTATCGCCGCGCCTGCCGCTTCGAGTTTTTCCAGCACGGCTTCAAGCAGCCCGGCGCGGGTGCGGCGGGTGGTGATTTCCCCGCCGGTAATGGCGGCGGCGATGAGGTGGGTGCCGGTTTCGATGCGGTCAGGCAGGGTGGTGTAACGTGCCGGTTGGAGCGCACGCACGCCTTCGATGGTCAGCGTGGTTGTGCCGATGCCGCTGATTTTCGCGCCCATCGCAGTCAGGCAGTGGGCGAGGTCGGTCACTTCCGGCTCGCAGGCGGCGTTGTCGAGGATGGTGGTGCCGTCGGCCAGTACTGCCGCCATCAGCAGGTTTTCGGTGCCGGTGACGGTGGTCATGTCCATGACGTAGCGCGCGCCGCGCAGTTTGCCGCGCGCGTCGATGTAGCCTTCGTGGATGTCGATGTGCGCGCCGAGTGCCTGCATTCCCTTGATGTGTTGGTCCACCGGGCGCGCGCCGATGGCGCAGCCGCCGGGGAGCGAGACGCGGGCTTCGCCAAGGCGGGCGAGCAGCGGCCCCAGCACGAGGATGCTGGCGCGCATGGTTTTGACGAGTTCGTAGGGCGCTTCGGGGTGGGTGATGGTGGTGGCGTCCACCGTGACCTGGTTGTCGCCAGTGAAGGCGGCTTTGGCGCCCATCGCGTTCAGCACTTTGATGAAGGTGTGGACGTCGCGCAGGCGGGGGACGTTGTCGATGACGGTTTCGCCGGGGACGAGCAGGGTGGCGGCGAGGATGGGCAGCACGGCGTTTTTCGCGCCGCTGATGGTGATTTCGCCAGAGAGCGGCGTGCCGCCGGTGATTTTGAGTTGTTCCATGTTTTGAATTTGTTGGCTGTTGGTTGGTGTTTTCCCGGCGGGGCGGGGAAAGCGGGAAGGTGTGTGGAAATTTGTGCAGCGGCAGCGCCACATATTGTTTACATACACTTTGTTTACATACACTT
>NZ_CALJAH010000261.1 GCF_938028185.1 uncultured Cardiobacterium sp.
CGAAAAACAAAAATACTGCCGCTTGCCATCATTTATGCCGTAGCCTGTCTGTTTATCATGCTTATGTGTACCATAACCGGCGCAAAGGGTAATTGCTTGTTACTGGCACTCATGGTTGCAGTCTTTTCCATGATTCCAACAGGTTGCATCCTCCTTTCTGCCGTGCATGGCAACAAAAAAATCCGCCTGAAATTCTGGCAAAAAGCGGATAAAGCATAACGGTAAAAAATAGCAGATACAGGAAATCACCATGTCCATTCTCAAAGCCATCCTTGACGCCATCATTGCCGTATTGCGCTTTATCGTGGAAGCAATCCTGGCAATTCTCCGCGCTATCCTTTGGCTGTTAAGAAAGGTATTCATCGACATCATTTGGGACAGCATCATTGATTTCTTTTTTGGTAACTGAATCCCGCACAAAAAAATCCCCGGCATCACCGGGGATTTTTTATGAAAGCGAAAGCACGTTGCCGCGACGGATTTCGGCATCTTGCGATGCCCTGCCGTCCAACGCCCGAAGCGACGGCAACCATGCTGCTGCATCAAGCAACCCGCGCATCGTAGCCCCCGCCTCAAGCCGTCTGCAACAGTATCTGGCTCAGGAACTCCTGCGCGCGCGGGTGTTGCGGCTTGGTGAAGAAGTCTTCCGGGGTGGCGCGCTCCAGAATCTCGCCTTTGTCCATGAAGACGATGCGGTCGGCGACGGTGCGCGCAAAGCCCATTTCGTGCGTGACCACCAGCATGGTGATTTTGCTGTCTTCGGCCAGCTCCACCATCACGTCCAGCACTTCTTTAATCATCTCAGGATCAAGCGCCGAGGTGGGCTCATCGAACAGCAGCACGTCGCAGTCCATGCACAGCGCGCGGGCGATGGCGACGCGCTGTTGTTGGCCGCCGGAAAGCTGGCCGGGGTATTTGTCCGCCTGGTCGCGGATGCCGACGCGCTCCAGGTATTGCCGCGCCACTGCTTCCGCCTGCGCGCGCGGCTGTTTGTTCACCCACACCGGGCCGAGGGTGAGGTTTTCGAGGATGGTCAGGTGCGGGAACAGGTTGAATTGCTGGAAGACCATGCCGACTTTGCGCCGCAGGTCGCGCGTCTGCCGCACGCTGCCGTTCAGCAGCTCGCCATCGAGGCGGATTTCGCCTTCCTGATAGCTTTCGAGGCGGTTGATGCAGCGGATGAGCGTCGATTTGCCGGAGCCGGACGGGCCGCAGATGACGAGGCGCTCGCCTTTGCGGATGTTGAGGTTGATGTCTTTCAGCGCGTGGTATTTGCCGTACCACTTGTTGAGGCGGTGGATGGTGATGGCGTCTGTCATGGGCGCTCCGGGGTGAAATGGCGTTCGATGCGGTAACTGGTGTGGCTCATGCCGTAGCAGAGCAGGAAGTAAACGAGGGCGCAGAAGGCGTAGCCTTCCATGCCATGCCCCAGCCAGGCGGGGTCTTGTCCGGCGGAGTGGACGATGCCGAGGAAATCGTAGAGGCCGATGATGGAAACCAGCGTCGTATCCTTGAACAGGCCGACGAAGGTGTTGGTAATGCCGGGGATAACGGTGGTCAGCGCCTGCGGCAGGATGACGAGGCGCATTTTCGCCCAGTAACCGAGGCCGAGGCTGTCCGCCGCTTCAAACTGGCCGCGCGGAATCGCTTGCAGGCCGCCGCGCACCACTTCCGCCATGTAGGCCGAGGCGAAGAGGGCAACGCCAATCAGCGCGCGCATCAGGTTGTCGATATGCCAGGACGGCGGCAGGAAGAGCGGCAGCATGACGTTCGCCATAAACAGCACCGTGACCAGCGGCACGCCGCGCCACAGTTCGATAAAGGCGACGCAAACGCCGCGCAAAAACGGCATATCCGAAGTGCGGCCGAGCGCCAGCAACACGCCGAACGGCAGCGAAAAGAGCAGCCCGGCGGAGGCAACCACCAGCGTCAGCATCATCCCGCCCCAGAGGTTCGGCCGTACCTCTGGCAGACCGAAAACGCCGCCGCGCAGCAAATACCACGACAACACCGGTAGGACGAGCAGCGCGAACAGCAGCGCCAGCAGGCGTTTGCACCCGTCGCAGCACCACAGCGCGAGGAAGTTCGCCGGGACGATGCCGAGGAAGAGCAGCCAGACGCGCCAGCGCTCGCTTTCCGGGTAAAAGCCGTAGAGAAACTGGTTCAGCCGCACCTTGATAAAGACCCAGCAGGCGCCGCCGGAAGTACAATCGGCGGCAGTCGAACCGCGAAAATCCGCCTGCCACAGCGCCCAGTTGAAGAGCGGCGGCACGATGCGGTAAAGCACATACAGCGCCAACACGGTCAAAACGGCGTGCAAGGGCGAGGCAAACAAATTGCGGCGCAGCCAGCACCACAGGCCAAATTCCGAGGCGGGCGGCGGTCGGTCGGGCAAATACGAAAAATCACTCATCGTTCAACAATCCTGATGCGGCGGTTATAAACACCCATCGCCAGCGAAATCAACAAACTGATGGCAAGATAAACCGCCATCGTCAGGCCGATAATCTCCACCGCGCGCCCGGTCTGATTGAGCGCCGTGCCGGTAAAGACCGAGACCAAATCGGGGTAGGCAATGGCGGTGGCGAGCGACGAATTCTTGACAATATTCAAAAACTGGCTGGTCATCGGCGGCACCATCACCCGCAGCGCCTGCGGCAAAATGACAAGACGCATCACCCGCGCCGGCGGCAGGCCGAGCGCTTCCGCCGCCTCGTACTGGCCGCGCGGCACCGAGGCAATGCCGCTCCTCACATACTCGGCGATGTAAGAGGCACTATAAAGCGACAGTGCCAGCCACAGCGCCATCAACTCCGGCAACAGCGTTACCCCGCCGCGGAAATTAAAACCCTGCAACAGCGGGCGCGACAACTGCGACGGCTCCACCAGCAGCGCAAACGCGGCAAGCGGCAGGGCGACGATGAGCAGCGCATACGCCCACCACAGGCGCAGCACCTGCCCGCTTTGCGCCTGACGGCGGCGGTTCCAGCGCGCAAGCAGCGCCGCACAGACAATACCGATGACAAGCAGCGCCAGCGCCGTTTTCGCCGCCGACTGCCACAGCGGCGCAATCAGCGTCAGGCCGCGATTGCTCAACACCGCCAAACACCCCGCCTCATCGCAGCCGAGGCGCAGCGTACTGGCACGCGGCGCGGGCAACACCGTCAGCACCGCAAAATACCAGAAAAAAAGCTGCAACAACAACGGAATATTGCGGAAGACCTCCACATACACCGCCGCCAGTTGGCGCAACAGCCAGTTGCGCGACACCCGCAGCACGCCGACCACGACCCCGACCAGCGTCGCCGCGACAATGGCGAGTAGCGACACCAAGAGCGTGTTCAACAGGCCGATGACAAACAGCCAGCCGTAACTGTCGCTTTCCTGATAAGGCAACAAATGCTGACTGACCGCGAACCCGGCGGGGTTATCCAAAAAAGCGAAACTGAACACCAGCCCGCGCGCCGCCATATTCGCCGCCGTATTGCGCCAAAGCATGACCGCGACGACGACAATCAACGCGAGCAGCAGGAACTGAAAAAGTGCCCGCCGGAAAGAAGCTGCATACCACATCAAAAAATACCTCAATAAAACGGCTCCCTCCCCCTGTGGGGGAGGGCTGGGGTGGGGTTCCTTGTTACTATCGCCGATGTTTCTTGAAACACCTTAAATAGGGTGCGCCCCGGCGCACCGCTTCCCAAAACAAACAAAACCCCGCCCACGAGGGGCAGGGGAGATTCATGGCTACTGCCGATGCTGCCTGCATCAATGAGTAGGGTGGGTCTTGACCCACCCATGCAGAACATTTGACCCAAGCGGTGGGGCAAGCCCCACCCTACAGAAAAAACACCGCGGCGAACCCTCATCCACCCCTGCCCTCCAGCTTCGCTTCCAGCGCGGCGATGCGCGCCTCGGCCTGCGCGAGCAACTGCGCCTGCGCCTCGAACTCGCTGCGCGGCACCCAGTCAAACTGCGCCAGCTTGTCATCGAGCAGCGAACGCGCCGCCGCCTTCACCTCCGCCTGCACCGGGCGCAGCGAATCCGGCATTTTCTGCTCCAACTGATCCAGCAAAAAAGAAAAAGGGTTACTTTTCATCGCGTCCTCCGCTCATAGATAATGACAAATGCAGTTTAACACGAGAGGCAAACATGAAAAATTCACTCATCATCAGCGCTGCACTCCTCATATTCCCCACCGTTGCCCTTGCTGACGGCGACCCCGCGCGCGGCAAGGCACTCACCGGTGCCTGCACCGCCTGCCACCAAGAAGACGGCAATGGGCGCGACAACGGCGCGGGTGCCGATTCCTGGCCGCGCCTTGCGGGTATCAACGCCGACTACCTCGCCACCCAACTTGCCGCCTACAAAAAAGGCGAGCGCCGCGCCGCCTCGATGAAAACCTTTGCGATGATGCTGGACGAAGGCAAGGCGGCCGACATCGCCGCCTACTACGCCGCATTACCGCCGCCTGCCGCGGCTAACAGCACCACGGCGGACGCCGCCCAACTGGCGCGCGGCAAACAGCTCGCCGAGGTGGGCGACCCGGCGAAAAACCTCAAACCCTGCCGCGAATGCCACGGCGCGGACAACCGCGGCGACGGCAAAATCCCGGCCATCACCGCCCAGCCCGCGCCCTACCTGCGCGCACAAATCACCGCGTGGAAACAGGGCGACCGCGCGAACGACAGCACCGACCCGAAAGGAATGTTCCAGACCGCGCGCCAACTGGACGACGCCGACAGCGCCGCCGTCGCCGCCTGGCTCTCGACACAGGCGCCGTAAACCGCCCCGCGCGCGTCGTGTTCTTTAGAGCCTGTTCAAAGTCCCCCTCCCCTGCAGGGGAGGGGGCTTTTGAACAGGCCTTCAGGTCGCATAGTGGAAGATAACCAGCGTCAAAATGAGCATCAGCCAGACAAAGCCCGCGAGCGGCACGCTTCCTTCCATACCAAGCAGAATCAGTTGCGCCAAGGCGGCGAAGAGCAGGAGATAGAACGCCAGATTGGCGAGGGTGACGGCAAGGCGCAGCAGCCACACGGCGGCAGGGCGGTGCGGCTGTTGCGTCAGGCAGCGGCGCAAGGTGAAGGCGGACAGACAGAGCAGGTTGAGAAACGGCGCGCAGTGCTGGTTAAACGGCTCGCTGCCGCCATAAAGCACCAGGCTGGCAATGATACTGGCGGCGCCATCATTCAAGAAATCGCGGCGGACAGCGGGGTCGCTGGCGGGCAGGCGCAGCCAGCAGAGGACGACGGCAAACTGGCCGCAGCACAGGGCAAGCGTGCGCGCGAGGGTGAAGCCGCCCTGCGGCAGGCTGGCGAGCAACAGGCAGGCAATGGCAAAACCGCAAATGCGGTCGCGCGGCACGGGCGGCGGCGGCCAGGCAAGAGAAATGGCGCATTTGGCGCGCAGCAAGATATGCCCGCCCAGCAGCGGCAGCCAGAAGGCGCACATCAGCACGGTGACTGGCGAAAGGCCCAGCAGGGCGGCATATTGCTGGCGGCTTTGGATGATGACAGCGGCGACGTTGGCAAGCGCAAACCACATCAGCAACCACGGCCACGGCATGGCCAGCGGGTTGGAATTGCGCAGCAGCGCGGCCAGTGGCGGCCAACAGGCGGCGTATTGCGCGGGCGGGATGTCGCCGCTGGCATGGCGCAGCTGTTGCCAGTCCTGCCAGACAAGGCCGCTGTCGTGGCACAGCAGCCAGTCGCGCCGCAACTGCCACCAGCGGCGCAGCGCGCCTTGCTGTAGCCAGGCGGCAAGCGCCGGATAGTAGCGTGCCAACAGGGCATCGCGTGCGGCGGGGTTGCGGTCGCGGCGGATGCTTTCGGCAAGACGGTGACGGTCATTGCCGGGGATGGGGACATAGTGCGTTTGTACCCAGTCGCGGCTGTTGGGAAAATCGGCATCGGCAAGCAGCGTTTGTAGCGCCGTGGTGTAATCAAGGCGGAAATCAATGTTTTGTGTGGCGACAGTGGCTGCCTGTTTTTGCAGGGTCATCAGCAGCGCACCGTCGCTGTTGGCGCTTGCCCAGGCCGTTTGCAGCCGGGCAAGGAGTGCTGCCGGAGATTCGCCGCTTGCTGCCGGGCGGTCAAGGTAACTGTGTGCGGCGGGTTCGCGCTCACGCCCGGCGGGGCGCTCAAGATACGCGGTGTTTTCCGGCTCGCGCAAGATGACAACGTCTTCGGCTGACACATCGCCATCATCACTGGCCACATCCGGCGCGGGAGAGAAAAGTTCGGCTGGCGGGGTCGTTACGAGTACGGCATCCGCATCGGTATCGCGGCAGCGTGCCAACGCTTCCTCATAGGCGGCGCGGACGCGGCGGAATCCGGCCGGGTCGCGGTCGGGGCGGTGTTCGCGGATGCGGGCGGCATAGGCTTGTTTAATAAGGGTTTCGTCGGTGGTCGGCGCGATGCCGAGGGTTTGCCAGCAGCTCATGGGCGTGTTGTATGGTGAGGATTGAAGGCCGCAGTTTGCCAGATTGCGTCCTTCCCCGCGACGCCGCCCGCCGCCTGCCACCATGCTAAAATCCGCGTCATCTTTACTTCACCCGGAAACCGCCATGCACCAGCGCCTTTTTATCGAAAAACGTCCCGAATTTGCCGACGATTACGCCCTCACCGAGCGCCTGAAAACCCGCCTCGATCTCGCCGGATTGCAGCGGGTGCGGCGGCTTGCCGTGTATGACCTCTACGACTGCCCGGAAGCGCTGTTGCCTGCTGCCATCAGCCGCGTGTTCAGCGACCCGGTGAGTGATGAGGTGCGCGACGCCCTGCCCAAGGCGGATTTCACCCTCGTCATTGAGCCGCTGCCGGGGCAGTTCGACCAGCGCGCCGACTCCGCCATGCAATGCCTGCGCCTGCTCGATGATGCCTTCGCGCCGACCGTTGTCACCAGCGCGCAGGCGTGGCTGTTTGAGGGCGATTTGAATGATGACGCGCGCGCCAAGCTGCGCCAGCACCTGATTAACCCCATCGACAGCCGCGAGAAAGATTTGGCGGAAACGGCGCTGCCGCCGCATCACCCCGCCGACCCGGTGCCGCGTTATGACGGGTTCAACGCGCTTGATGCGGACGGTCTCGCCGCCTGGCACGCCGCACAAGGCCTCGCGATGACGCTGGCCGATTTGCAACTGGTGCAAAGCCATTTCCGCCAGGAAAACCGCGAGCCGAGCGAGACGGAAATCCGCGTACTTGATACCTACTGGTCGGACCACTGCCGCCACACCACCTTTGCCACCGCCTTGCACGACATCACCTTCCCGCAGACCGATTTCGGTGCGGCGCTGGCGGACGATTTCGCCGGATACGAAGCACAGCGGCAGGCAGTCTATGGCGACAAAGCCGCCGCCCGTCCTTACACGCTGATGGATCTCGCCACCATCGACGCCAAATATCAGCGCGCGCAGGGCGGGCTGCAAGACGTGGAGATTTCCGCCGAAGTGAACGCCTGCTCCGTCTATATCGACGTCGATGAAGACGGGCAAACGCGCCCGTGGCTGCTGCAATTCAAAAACGAAACGCACAACCACCCGACCGAAATCGAACCCTACGGCGGCGCCGCGACCTGCATCGGCGGCGCCATCCGCGACCCGCTCTCCGGTCGCGCCTACGTTTACCAGGCGCTGCGCATTTCCGGCAGCGCCGACCCGCGCGAGCCCTACGCCGCCACCCTGCCCGGCAAACTGCCGCAGGCGGTCATCGCCGAAGGCGCGGCGGCGGGCGCATCCTCCTACGGCAAC
>NZ_CALJAH010000262.1 GCF_938028185.1 uncultured Cardiobacterium sp.
CGGGGAAAAAATTCCGGGGCGCGCCGGGCAAAAGCTACGGCAAGGCGGACGGCAAGAAATTCGACGGCAAACGCGGCGGCAAAAAACCGTTTGCCGAACGCAAAGGCGGCAATTACCACCGCAAAGGCGAGCGGGCATAAGCGCGCCAGGGGCTGTTTACAATTTAGACCTCCTTTCAAATCCGCAACGGGCGGGTTTCGTGCGTAGGGCGTGTGGTGGCGTAGCCGACACGCACGCCGGAATTTGACATCGGCAACCGCGTGCGTGCCTGCGGCACAAATCCTACGCTGTTGCCGTTGTTACAACGTTGGGCATGAATCCCTTGACTCGCAAAACTGTCGCTTCCCGCAGAACCTGTAGGGTGGGGCTTGCCCTACCGTGATGGCGGGGGTTCGTGATGGTGGGGCAAGCCCCACCCTACAAGCTGAAACTTTCGGTGAACGGCTATAAACAGCGCCTAACCCAACCTGCGAAAAAACGCCGCAAATGCGGCGTTTTTTTATAGCAGCAGCGGCAGGTTACAGCCCCTTCGTCAGTGTCTGCCAGAGGAAAGTGTAGGCAAGCGCGCTCATGTAGGCGCGCTGTTTGTTGTCTGCCGCACCGCCGTGGCCGCCTTCGGTGTTTTCGTAGTAAAGCGCGGTTTTCCCCGCTTCCTGCATTTTCGCCATCATTTTGCGCGCGTGGCCGGGGTGGACGCGGTCGTCGCGGGTCGAGGTGGTGAACAGCACCGGCGGGTAGTTTTTCGCCGGGTCAAAGCGATGATAGGGCGAGTAGTTTTGCAGGTATGCCCATTCTTCGGGTTTGTCCGGGTCGCCGTATTCGGCTATCCACGAGGCACCGGCGAGCAGTTTGTGGTAGCGCTGCATATCGAGCAGCGGCACCTGGATGACGATGGCGCAGAACAGTTCCGGGTATTGGGTCAGCATATTGCCCGTCAGCAGGCCGCCGTTGCTGCCACCCTGGATGCCAAGGTGGGCCGGGCTGGCGATGCCGCGTGCGGTGAGGTCGCGGGCGACGGCGGCGAAGTCTTCGTAGGCTTTGTGGCGATGCTCTTTCAGCGCGGCCTGGTGCCAGCGCGGGCCGTATTCGCCACCGCCACGGATGTTGGCGACGACGTACACGCCGCTGCGGCCGCTTTCGGTTTTGCGCGTCAGCCAGCTTTTGCCGATGCCGCCGCCGTAGCCGGGGGTGAGCGCGACTTCAAAGCCGCCGTAGCCGTAGAGCAGGGTCGGGTTGTTGCCGTCGGTTTTCAGGTCTTTCGGACGGACGATGGTGTAGGGGATTTGGGTGCCGTCGTCGCTGGTGGCGAAGTGTTGTTCGACGGTGAGTCCGCTCGCGTCAAAGTAGGCGGGCAGGGTTTTCAGGGTTTCGGGCGGCTGTTGGGCGCGGGCGAGATCGGCGAGCGCGAGGGTGGTCGGCTGGGTGTAACCGCTGGTGGTGAGCCAGATTTGGTCGCTTTCGTCGGCATCGACGGCAGCGGTGCTGGCGGTGCCGATGTCGGGTACGCCCGCGAGTTTGCTTTGCGCCCAGTGGTTGGCCGGGTCGTAAACGGTAAGGCGGGTTTTGACGTCTTCGAGGGTTTCCAGGATGAGGTAGTTTTTGGTCCAGGTGCTGCCCGCGAGCGAGGTGTGCGCGTCCGGGGTGAAGAGTGCGGTCAGTTCGCGTTTGCCCGCCATCCAGTCGTCGTATTTGGCGACGAGGTAGCTGCCCGCCGGGTAGGTTTTGTCGCCGACGGTCCAGTCTTCGCGCGGGCTGATGATGAGCCAGTCGCGCACGACGCCTTTTTCGGCGCTGTCGGGGACGTCAATTTTCACCAGTTTGCCGTCGGTCAGGCGCTGGTAGAGTTCGTTGTTGTAGAAGTCGATGATGCGCACGACGTAATCGCGTTCGTAGCCGGGGGTGCTGTCGTGGTAAGCGATGACGCGCATATCGCCGTCTTTGCCCCGGTAAACGAGTTCGGCCTGCTCCAGCGGGGTGCCGCGCGTCCACAGGCGGGCTTCGCGCGGGTAGCCGGAGCTGCTCATGCTGTCTTTGCCGAAGTCGGTCTGGATGAAGACGTGGTTTTCGTCTATCCAGCTCATTGAGCCTTTGGCAGCGGGGCGGTAGTAGCCGTCTTTGATGAATTCGCGTTTCTCGAGGTCGTATTCGCGGGTTTCGTCGGCATCCGAGCCGCCGTCGGAGAGGCTGATGAGGCAGCGGCGGTAGTCGGGGCGCAGGCATTGGGCGCCGTGCCAGACCCAGGTGGCGTTTTCCGCGCGATTTAATGCGTCAAGGTCGAGGATGTTGTCCCATTGGGGGTTGGACTTTTTGTATTCGTCGAGGGTGGTGCGCCGCCAGATGCCGCGCGGGTGCTGGTCGTCCTGCCAGTAGTTGTAGTAGTAGTCGCCGCGTTTGCCGGCGTAGGGGATTTTTTCTTTGGAATCAAGCACGGCGAGGATGTCCGCTTCCATTTGTTTGAAGGCGGGGTTTTGCGTGAGCGCTTTTTCGGCGGCGGCGTTTTGTTCGCGCACCCATTGCAGGGATTTTTCGCTGTCGATGTCTTCAAGCCAGAGGTTGGGGTCTTGTGGGGTTGCCATGAGGGTGTTCGCCTGGAGGAGGGTGAGGAGGAGGATTTTTTTCATGCGGATAGATGGTGAAAGCCCCCGGTGGCGGGGGCTTGCGGGTGGTTATTGTGCTTTCCAGCGGGCTTGCGAGTCACGGATGACTTGTTTCGCCTCGTTGATGTCGCCCCAGTGGTCAACTTTGGTTGAGCCGGGTTTTTTCAGTGCCTTGTAATTGTTGAAGTGGAATTCGATTTGTTTGATGAGCTGCGCGGGCAGGTCGGCCAGGGTCTTGATGGCGTCGCCGGTTTGGCGGTCGTCGGCGGGGACGCAGACGATTTTGTCATCGACTTCGCCGTCATCGACGAATTTCATCACGCCGATGACGCGCGCTTCGAGATAGACGCCGGTCGGCAGCGGGGTGTCGGTGATGATGAGCGCGTCCAGCTCGTCGCCGTCTTCGTCTAGCGTTTGCGGGATGAAGCCGTAGTTGGTCGGCTTGGCGAAGATGAGCGGCTCAACGCGGTCCAGCATCAAGGCGCCCACTTTGCGCTTCCACTCGATTTTGTGGTTGGAGCCTGCCGGGATTTCGACAACGACGTTGATGATGCCGCCGTCCACGTCGCCCGCGTCAAGGATTTGGTTGAAGTCTGCCATGGGGTTTTCCTCGGTTGTTGAAGGGAGGGGGATTATAGCAAAGCGCCTGTAGCACGGCGGCTGGAAGGGTTAGGCCCGCCCGTCCGGGAAGATGTACAACGGCTGTCGCGGGGGGGCGAGGCGGTAGCGGGCGCGGGTTTCGAGGACGTAGGCGACTTTGCCGTGGACGGGGTAATGCGCGCAGGGGTCGTGGGTGCAGGGTGTGGCGAGGTGGCGGGCGACGGGTTGGCCGTCAGCATTGTAGAAGCGTATTTCCAGCGGTATCAGGGTGTTTTTCATCCAGAAGGCGACCGGTTGCGGCGGGTCAAAGATGAACAGCATCCCGCCGTAGGGCGCGAGCCAGGGGCGATACATCAGGCCGCGGGCGCGGTCGGCGTCGCTGCGCACGATTTCGGCCAGGATGGGGCGTTCGCCGTCGTGCAGCCAGCGGTATTCGGCCGCGTGGGCGGGGCAGGCGGCGAGGAGGGTGAGGGCAAGCAGGGGGATGGTTTTTTTCATCGTTGTTGTTGCGGGCTTTGGTAGGGAATGCGGTGTTCGGTCAGCTTTTTTTTCAGGGTGTTGCGGGTGATGCCGAGGACTCTGGCGGCGTGGCTCTGGTTGTCGTGGCAGCGCTGCATGGTGTGGCTGATGAGGGCGTGTTCGGCTTCGCTGATGATGAGGTGGTAGAGGTTGGTGATGCGGGTGTCGTCGCCGTCGTGCAGGGCGTAGTATTCGGCAATGCTGTATTCGATGGCGGCGCGAAGGGTCAGCGGGGGCATGGGTTTTCTCGGTTAGGGCTTCGGGATGAGGGCGAGTTGGGCGTCGAGATGCGCGGCGTGGTTGATGGCCGGGCGCAGTGCGGGGTAATCGGGATGCGGGCGCAGGTAGGCGTGCAGGTGTTTGCGCGCGATGGCGGTTGCCTGCACGCCGTAGTGTTGGTGCAAGTCGCGCAGATGGGCGCGGATTTGGGCGGTTTTTTCGGCGGCGGGCAGGGTGCGGCCATTGATGAGCGCCTGGCAGCGGGCAAAGAGCCACGGGTCGCCGAGGGCGGCGCGGCCTATCATGATGCCGTCGAAGCCGTAGCGGTCAAGCAGGGTTTTCGCTTGTTCAGCGCTGGTAATGTCGCCGTTGGCAATCACCGGCAGGCGGGTTTGTGCTTTCGCTTCGGCAATGGCGGCGTGGTCGGCTTCGCCCTGGTAACGCTGCGCGCGGCTGCGGCCATGTACGGCAAGCGCGGCAATGCCGCAGGCTTCCGCGATGCGTGCGACTTCTGTGATGACCGGTTGGCCGTCGTGGTAGCCGAGGCGGGTTTTCAGGGTAACCGGGATGTTTACCGCGCGCACGACGGCGGCAAGGATTTTTTCGACTTGGCGGAGGTCAGCCAGCAGCGCCGAGCCGGCTTGTTGGCGGGCGACGGTTTTCGCCGGGCAGCCCATGTTGAGGTCGATGATGTCCGCGCCTTTCGCCTGCATGAGCAGCGCGGCTTCCGCCATGAGCGTCGCATCGCCGCCGACGAGCTGGACGATTTTCGGGTAACGCGGGTCGGGGTCGAATTGTAGCCGCGTGGCGGAATGCGCGGTGTGCAGCAGTTCGGGTTTGGCGCTGATCATTTCGGCGGTGCTGTAATCCGCGCCGTTTTCCTGGCAGAGGCGGCGGAAGGGCAGGTCGCTCACGCCCGCCATCGGCGCAAGGACGATGACGGGCTGCGGGTAGTGGAAGGAGCCGAGGTGCATGGTTTTGGATTTGGGCGAGGATGTTTATTGGGCAACGAGGTGTGCGGGCAAACCCCACCCCCGCCCCTCTCCCACGGGGGAGGGATGTTTAGGATTTGGGACGCAAGTGCAGCAGTATCCAGCCGTCGCGTTCGTCGGCGCGGCTGATGTGATAGGCATCGCCGTAGGCTGCGCGGATGCGGTCTTCCTGCCGCTCAAGCAGTCCGGCGAAGATGAGCTGGCTGTCTGCGCGCAGGTGTTTTTCAAACTGTGGGCGGAGGAAGCAGAGCGGTTCGAGCAGGATGTTGGCGACGAGCAAATCGACTTTGGGCGCTTCATTGGGGTCGGCGCAGAGGGTGATGCGCGCGCGCACGCCGTTTTTGTCGGCGTTTTCGCCGCTGGCGGTGAGCGCCTGCGGGTCGATGTCGGTCTGCCAGACGTGCGCTGCACCGAGCAGGGCGGCGGCGATGCCGAGGATGCCGCTGCCGCAGCCGTAGTCATAGACGGTTTTGCCCGCGAGCGCGCTGTGGTGTACCAGCCAGTTGAGGCACATTGCAGTCGATGGATGCGTGCCGGTGCCGAAGGCGAGACCAGGGTCAAGACGCAGCACGGTCGCTGTTGGGTCATCAATATGGTGTTCGCTCGCCGCCACCCAAAAGCCGCCGCCAAAGTCGATCGGGCGGAAGTGGTCAAGCCAGGCGCGCGTCCATTCGCTGTCGGCAAAGAGGCGGTCGTTCAAGGCGATGTCGTTGCCGAGCGCGGCGCGCAGCAGGAAGTGGATGGTTTCCGGGTCGCTGTTTTGCGGGAAGAGACCGGTGATGCCGGTGTGTTGCCACAGCGGCATCGTGCCGACGGGCGGCTCAAAGATTTCTTCGTCATCGGCGGCGGTGTAGGTGATGGCAATCGCGCCCGCGGCTTCGAGTGCGGCTTCAATGTGGTCGGCGTCGGTGTCGCTTGTGCTGTGCAGGGTGATTTCCAGCCATTGTGCGGTCATGGGGTGTTTCCTTTTGGGGTTTTGGCGGAGCGGGTATGTCGGTGATGTGGTGGGGCAAGCCCCACCCTACGGGAATGCGGCAGTTCGGGCGCCACAAGCAATTCGCCCCGCGGATGCGGGGCGTCGGGTTCAGGCCAGTCCGAGTTTGTGTTCAAGGTAGTGGATGTCCATTCCGCCTTTGTTGACAACGGGGTCTTCGAGCAGGTCCTGGTGCAGCTCAATGTTGGTGCTGATGCCTTCGATGACGAGTTCGCGCAGTGCCATTTTCGCCCGCGCTATCGCGGTTTCCCGGTCATCGCCCCAGGTGATGAGTTTGCCGATCATCGAATCGTAGTGCGGCGGTACGGTGTAGCCGTCGTAGAGGTGCGATTCGACGCGCACGCCCAGGCCGCCCGGCGCGTGGAATTCGGTGACGCGCCCCGGCGAGGGGATGAAGGTTTTGGCGTTCTCGGCGTTGATGCGGCATTCGAGGGCGTGGCCGCGCACTTTGATGTCGTCCTGGGTGTAACTAAGCGGCAGGCCGGCGGCGATGCGGATTTGTTCGCGCACGATGTCCACCCCGGTGACCATTTCGGTGACGGGGTGTTCGACCTGGACGCGGGTGTTCATTTCGATGAAGTAGAATTCGCCGTTTTCGTAGAGGAATTCAAAGGTGCCGGCGCCGTGGTAGCCGATGCGTTTGCAGGCTTCGACGCAGACGGCGCCGATGGCGTTGCGCTGTGCTTCTGTGATGCCGGGGGCGGGCGCTTCTTCCATGACTTTTTGGTGGCGGCGTTGCAGGGAGCAGTCGCGTTCGCCGAGGTGGATGGCGTTGCCGTGTTTGTCCGACAGTACCTGGATTTCGATGTGGCGCGGGGTTTCGAGGAATTTTTCCATGTATACCATGTCGTTACCAAAGGCCTGGCGCGCTTCGGTTTTGGTGAGGCGCACGGCATCAACGACTTCGTCGGCGCTTCTGACGACACGCATTCCGCGTCCGCCGCCGCCGCCTGCGGCTTTGATGATGACCGGGTAGCCGATGCGCTCGGCGGTAGCGCGGATTTCGTCCGGGTCGGTACTGAGCGGGCCGTCGGAGCCGGGGACGCAGGGGATGCCGGCGGCTTTCATCGCCTTGATGGCTTCGACTTTGTCGCCCATCATGCGGATGGTGTCGGCGCGCGGGCCGATGAAGGTGAAGCCGGATTGTTCGACGCGCTCGGCGAAGTCGGCGTTTTCGGAGAGGAAGCCGTAGCCGGGGTGGATGGCGTCGGCGTTGGTGACTTCGGCGGCGGCGATGATGGCCGGCATATTGAGGTAGCTTTCGGACGATGGCGCGGGGCCGATGCAGACGGATTCGTCGGCCAGCACGACGTGTTTGAGGTCGGCATCGGCCTTGGAGTGGACGGCGACGGTTTCGATGCCCATTTCGCGGCAGGCGCGCAGGATGCGCAGCGCGATTTCGCCCCGGTTGGCTATCAGCACTTTCTCAAACATGGCGCGCTCCTTATTTGACCACGAACAGCGGTTCGTCGTATTCGACCGGCTGGCCGTTTTCGACGAGGATTTCGACGATTTTGCCGCCAAAGTCGGCTTCGATGCGGTTGAACATTTTCATCGCTTCGATGATGCAGACGGTGTCGCCGGTTTTGATGTCGTCGCCCAGTTTGACGAAGGGGTCGGCGTCGGGGGCGGGGGCGTTGTAGAAGGTGCCGACCATCGGCGAGCGGATGATTTTGCCGTCCGGTGCGGGTTTGCCCGCAGGCGCTGCTTCGGCGGCAGGTGCGGTAGCAGGGGCAGGGGCGGCGAGGTTGTACGCCTGCGGCGGGTAGGGCATCGCGGGCATCGGCGGGGTTTGTCCGTAGCGGCTGATGCGCACGGATTCTTCGCCTTCGGTGATTTCCAGTTCGGCTATCCCGGAGGTTTCGAGCATTTCGATGAGTTTTTTGATTTTGCGGATGTCCATAGTGGGCGGTCTCTTATTTGGGTTGGGTAAGGTAGTGGTGGGCGGCAGTCAGCGCCAGTTCGTAGCCGGTCGCGCCGAAGCCGCTGATGACGCCTTGTGCGAGGTCGCTGAAGTAGGAGTGCTGGCGGAAGGGTTCGCGGCGGTAGATGTTCGAGAGGTGGACTTCGGTAAAGGGGATGGCGACGGCGGCGAGTGCGTCGCGCAGGGCAACGCTGGTATGGGTGAAGGCAGCGGGGTTGATGATGATGTAATCGACTTCGTGTTTGCCTGCGGCGTGGATGAGGTCGATGAGGACGCCTTCGTGGTTGTGCTGGATGAATTCGAGTTGGTGGCCGAGGCCGGTCGCCATTTCGCTGAGGCGGTGTTCGATGCTGTCGAGGGTGTCATGCCCGTAGTGCGCCGGTTCGCGGCTGCCGAGCAGGTTGAGGTTGGGGCCGTTGATGACAAAAATGAGCGCCATAGGGTGTGTTGTCTCAAATGGGGTGGTGGTCGCATATTGATGCCCGCAACACCGTATGGTATTGCGGGCCGGGGGCGTTAAAGCCGCGCATTATAGTCTATTTCTTGCGCCATTCTGCCAGTTTTGCCGCGAAATCATCCGCGTTCTGCTCGCCGATGATTTTTTCCTGCGGCGCGGCGAGTTGGCCGTGCGGCGGGTAATAGAGGACGGCAGGCGGGCCGACGAGGCCGAGTTCGTTGAAGATGGCTTTGTGCGCATCATCGAAGTCGGTAACGTCTATTTTCAGCAGGGTGTAGTCGGCAAGCGCGGCGGCAAAGCGCGGGTTGTGCCAGATGTGCGCTTCCCATTTTTTGCAGGCCACACACCAGTCGGCGTAGAAGTCGAGGAAGACCGGTTTGTCGCTTGCCGCGAGCGCCGCTTCGATTTCCGCTTTGCTATGCAGTTCGCGGAAGGCCGCGCCTTGTTGGGCGACGGCTGCGGCGGGCGGCGCGAAGAATTGCGCGGTGCTTTGCGTGCCGAGCGCGATGGCGATGACGAGTCCCGCGCCCGCGAGGAAGCGGCGCAGTTTGCCTTCGTCATAGATATAGGTCGCAAAGAGCAGCGCGTAGAGCGTCCACACCGCGAGCGCCCAGCTGAGCGGCATGATGCGGGTAACGAGGTAGGTGGCGATGGCGAGCAGGGCGAAAGCAAAGCCTTTTTTGACGTTATCCATCCACGCGCCCGCTTTCGGCAGGAATTTGCGGAAGGCGCCAGCGAACAGCAAGAGCGGCAGACCGGTACCGAGGCCGAAGAAGAACAAGGCGGTCGCGCCCTTGAGCGGGGTGGTTTGCGTGGTAAAGAGCAGCAATGCGGTCAAAATCGGCGTGGCGCAGGGGCTGACGACGAGGATGGAGAGCGCGCCCATCGCCGCCGCACCGCTGTACGAGCCGGATTGCTGTTTGCGGTTGAGTTTGTCCACCGGTTTTTGCAACCAGCGCGGCGTTTGCAGGGTATAAACGTCAAACAGCGACAGCGACAGCCCGGCAAAGAGCAGCGCTACCAGCACGGTAATCCACGGCTTTTGCAGAATCACTTGCAGGTTAATCTGGAAAATGCCAAAGACCGCGCCGAGCAGCGCCATCGCCGCGCCCATCGCCAGCACATAGACGCTGATGAGGCGGTAGGCGCGGGCGGTGCTGGTGTTCTTGCCGACAACGAGGCTGGTGACAATCGGCACCAGCGGATAGACGCAGGCGGTGAAACTGACGCCGATGCCGAGCAGCAAAACGAGCGGCAGCGCGATGAAGAAATGGTCGTTCAACTTCTGCACGATGGCGGAAGGCGTATCGCTGCTGGCGGCGACGGCGGGCGACGCGGCGGGTGTTTCCGCAGCAACGGCAGGCGTGGTGGTGAGACCGCCCGCGCTATTGCCCGCCTCAAAATGGAATTGCCGCTGAATGGGCGGGTAGCAAATCAGCCCCTCGGCGCAGCCTTGCAGATGCAGGGTGAGCGCCTTGCCCTGCACGTCGGGCAGGCTGAAGCGCAGGGTGTTGCGGTAAATCTCCTGCTCGCCGAGAAAATCGTCCTGATGCCGCTCGCCCTCTGGCAACGGCAGCGCCAGCGGCTTGCCGTCCAGCTCCGCCTTCAGACTATGGCGGTAGAGGTAATAGCCCTCCGGCATTTGATAATGCAGGTCAAGCTGGCCGTTCGTGCCTTTTTGCGCATCGACGAGAAACGCCTGGTCTTCCGGCAAGACCTCGTTTTTCTTCGTCTGGAACAGCGACGGTTGCGCGGCTGGGGCAGTGTCGGCGGGTTCAACATTTGCCGCCGTCGCCCGTTGCGCCATGACCGCCTCATTGGCGGCGACCTCGGCAGGCGGCACCTGCAACGTCCACGACGTCGGCGGATAACAAATAACGTTTTCCTCGCAGCCCTGCGTCTTCAGCGTAAACGTGTCAGCGCGGTCGCGGTGGCTGAGGGTAATCGTCGGCGGCTGATGCCACACCTGCGTCGGCCCCAAATACGGGTCTTCCTTCGCCTCCGCCGGGGTGCGCGACTCCTCGCCAACCACCCCGCCGAGCGTAGTCTTGTCGGCATACAAATAATAGCCGTCGGGAAAATGGATGGTGACTTCGGTGCGATAGCCGTCGGCGGTCGCGCTTTGATGGATTTCCGGCTTGAACACCTCCTCGGCAGGCAGCGGATCGGCCTGCGCGACAGCGGCAGCGAGAAGCCAAAAGAGAGAAAGCAAATATTTCATGATGCGTGAGTTATGAATGGGTGAAAACGGGCGCAATTCTAGCGGATTTGCCGCGCCGCGCTACTGCCATTCGGCAATTCAAGCCGGACGCGCAAAAGATTGCGACGGCAGAGCGCCCGCCCGCTATGGCGCAAACCTTTCCTGCCATTCGGACAAACCCACCCGTGCGAATCGCCGCGCTTGCATAGCGCAATACGCATCGCCGTATCGCCTTAATCCTCCCGGACATCAAATCCTTATGGCGGCTTGCGGGAAATCCTCAAACTGCCGTCGTATCCACCGCCAGCCTGCGCCCGCAATCGCTGCTTTGCTGCGCGAGCTCGGTCAAATAAATCACCCGCAGCGCGTCCTCTGCCGTCACCGCCAGCGGCGCCTGCCCGCGCAGGGCGGCGGCGATATTGCGGTAAAAAGCGGCAAAATCGCCGCGCACCGGCGGCACGGTGCGGGCGCTGCCATCCGGCGCATAAAGCGTGCCGAACTGCGCCGCATCCTCCAGCCCGTAAGTGGCATCGCACGGCGACAGCCACGCCTTCAACTGCGCCTCCTGCACATCCAGCCCGAATTTGACGAAATTGCCCGCATCGCCCTCGACGCGGAAACGCGCGACCGGCGCGCAGGTATAGGGCGAAGTATGCAAAACCGCTTCAAAATCCGGGTAATGCAACTGCACCTGTGCATAATCCACCGTCCGGCTGCCGGGGCGCAGCGCGCGGCAGTTGCCCGTCACCGCCTGCGGCATCCCGAACAGCGTCAGCGCCTGATCGAGCAAATGCGCGCCGAGGTCATACCAAATTCCCGCGCCGACGCCGGGATTCTCGCGCCAGCGGTCGCGCACTTCGGGGCGGAAGCGGTCCCAGCGCGACTCAAAAAAGCGCAACGCACCCAGCTCGCCGCGCGCCAAGAGCGCCTGCAACGTCAAAAAATCACTGTCCCAGCGGCGGTTATGAAAGACCGAAAGCAGCCGCCCGGCGCGTTCTGCCCGCGCCATCAGCTCGCGTCCCTCGGCGACCGTGTTCACCATCGGCTTTTCCAGCACGACGTGCCGCCCCGCTGCCAGACACTGCGCGGCGAGGGAAAAATGCACCGCATTCGGCGCGGTAATCACCACCAGCTCCGCGTCAGACTGTGCCAGCATTGCCGCCGCATCCGGGAATTGCGCCACGGCAACATCCGGCTGCGGACGGCTGCTCACCAGCGCGGTGAGGCGGAAATCGGCGCTCGCGGCAATCAGCGGCAAATGAAAGGTGCGGGCGGACATACCGCAACCAATGATCGCGACGGGAATGTGTTGCATGGAATTCTCCTCATCAAACATGATGAAATATTGTAATAAAAAGCCGTTTATAATTATCGCAGTTTCCCCCTAGATAAAGGCAACTGAAATGAAAAAAACGCTGTTTGCATTGCTGCTTTGCAGCCTGAGCCTCACTGCCTGCGTCAAGGCTGACCGCGCCTCGCGCCTCGGTGATCAGGTCAATCGTGAAGTGGCGCAGGAGGTCGCCTGGAAAGAGGCGGTTCGTGGCAAAAAACTGGGCAACAAGGCCGTCAGCCAAATTCTCGGCAAAAAAATGCGCGTACACCGTGGTGAGCTGAAACTGGCGACGCGCAATGATTGCATCGAAACCTATGGCCCGGAAAAATTGCACCAGTGCCAATGCCTTGCCAATAAACTGGATTACGATGCCGTCTTCAGGTACACACAAAAATACCGCGCCAACCCGCGCGGCGATTACCGCTACGAAATAAGCCGCCTGGATGCGATGACTGCACGCGCCTACCGCATTTGCGGGCTGCGGCTCAAATAACGGCCGCTACAGCCGCCTAATTCCTGTTTTCTTCTCTCAATACAAGGAATCTACGATGAAACCGCTAATGAAAAGCGCCCTTGCCGGATTACTGCTTGCCGGACTGGCCATGACAGCGCAGGCAAAAGATGAAAAAGCCGACGCGCTGGCCAACAAAATCGTGCTGGAAATGACGCAAGAACTGATGAGCCAACATAGCACGAATGGCAAAGAGCCGAGCGATGAAGAAGTTGGCCGCCTGTTCCTGAAAAAAATGCACGACCATCTCGGCGAATTTAGAGAAACCATGCACGAAGACTGTGTGCAGGAATACGGCAAGGACAAAGAAAGCCAATGCAAATGTGCAACCGGGAAACTCGACTACGAAGCCAGCTTTGCCCTGATGGAAAAACAACTGAATGATGCCAGCCCCGCAGAGATTGAAAAGGAGAGCAAGGCCATCATTAAAAACGAAAAAGCCGTTTATGAATCCTGCGGCCTTGAATATCACGAGGAAACCGAATAACTATCCCCTTTATCAGGCGCGCCCCTGCGCGCCTGAACACTTCCATCCATAACCAGGAAAAACGATGAAAGCATCTCTGAAAAACACCCTCGCCGCCTTGCTGCTTGCCGCAGTAGCCACAACTACCATGGCCGCGGAAAAAAACAAATCCGATGAACTTGGTGAAAAAATCGCCAATGAGCTGATACAGGAAATCACGGCGGACAGCAAAGCCGGGAAAAACATCACCGAAAAAGACCTTGCACAAAAATTCCTCGGCAAAATGCGCGCCCACCTGGGCGAATTCAAAGAAGCGGTAACAGATGACTGTGTCAAGGATTACGGCAAAGAAAAAAACAGCCAATGCCAGTGCGTAACCGACAAGCTGGATTTCGAGCAATACTTTGCGATGATGGAAAAACAGGTCGCCACGCCGGACGCCAATCTGGAAAAAGAAGCCCGGACGGTTAAAGAAAACGAAGAAGCGGCGTACAAGGCCTGCGGACTGGACATCAACATCAGCCGTGAAGCTGAAGCCAAAGCGGCTGCCGAGGCGGCCAAAGCGGCAGAAGCCCAACCGGCGAAAAAATAAATCGCCTGCACAGCGGCGCAGATATATCCCCGCGCGGATAATCTGCGCCGTTTTTGTTGCTGAAATCTCCAAGTAAATCATCATGAAAAAAATCCTGAAAAACACCCTCGCCGCAATCCTGCTGGCCGGTATCGCCATTCACGTGACGGCTGCGGCGCAAAGCAAATACGAAATCCTCAGAAAACAGGTTGCCACCGAAGTCATGCAAGAAATGCAGGCATCTGGTACTAGCCCCAATGAGGCAGAAATAAGTCAACGGGTCATTGCCAAGCTGCGCATACGCCAGAACGAATACAGCGACGCCATGAAAGAAGACTGCATCCGCGATTACGGCAAGGCCAACCAAAAACAATGCCAATGCTTTATCAACAAAGTGGATTACAACGCTCACCTGGCACGGATGGAAAAGGCGCTGAATGCAGACCCAAAAATACGGGCAGCAGAAGTCGAAAAAGCGCAGCAGCTACGACAAGAACAGGAAATGACCGCCATCAAGGCGTGCGATTTGAGTATTGCCCATAGTCAGGAAACCCCAAAGGTATCCAGCAAAACAGACCTGCTGACTAAAACAATCATCGGAGAATTACTCCAGCAAGCAAAATCCGCCGCAGCATCGGGCAAACCGCTGACAGAAACGCAAATACCCCAAATGCTTGCCGACAAACTGCATACACATCTGGCCGACTTCAAACAGGCCAGTAAAGAAGACTGCCTCAGCACATTCGGCAGCGACAAAAAGAGCGAATGCCAATGCTTTGCCGACAAACTCGATTACGAAGCCCAATTTTCCCTGGTCATAAAAACCCTTGAGGGAGAACCGCAAGCGCAGAAAAAAGCGCGGCAGGCACGGCAACAAGCTATCATGACGACAGGCAAGGCTTGCGGTTTGTCCGCCTCAATCGCCAAAGCAAAAAAACAAAAGTAGTTGTTGTACCTACGCAGCAAATTTCCGCTCGGTACGATTTGATTCGTTGATTCAAGCCAAGTGCTATTACAATTGCGTCTACTGCAAGCAATGTTTTGCGGACGTACGCAGGTCAGCTCTCTCCCCCGTAAGGGAGGTTCGGGGCAGAAAATAATCCCCATGTGACGACCGACATGAACTATCCCAAACCCTTGACATTTTTAACACAAGGAGATTTCCATGAAAAATATTCTGAAAAACGTCCTTGCTGGTCTGTTTTTTGTAGTATTTACCATAACTGCAATTGCTGTCGAAAAAAGCAAAGGCGATATACTTAAAGAACAGATTAGCAATGAAGTATTACAGGAAGCAAAAATAGCCGGTTATCCACTGGCCGCAGAAGAATTGGCCAAAATTATGGTTGTAAAACTGCGCGAACGACTGGATGAGTATAAAGAAATAGTGAAAGAAGATTGTGTCAAAATCAATGGTGAAGATAATGACAGCCTGTGCCAATGTTTCTCTGATAAATTGGATTACGATGCCCAATTTTCAATATTGGCCAAATTATTTAGTGGAAGTTTGGTGGAAGACACAAGAAAATCACTACAAGCAATAAAAGATATTAGCAATGAAGCCTACAAGGCCTGCGGCAGGATACTTGCAGATGCGGTACCCGCCGCAGCGTCGGAAAAACAGAAGCCATAAATCACATGACCCACCGCGCTCCGGCGCGGTTTTTTGTGGCTCGCCGTCGCACACTGCGGGGATTTTTCTGCGTCTGCCACAATATTCCACGGCGGCTAACAAGAAGTTATCGCATTTACCGGCGTGTTACCCTATAATCCCGTGCGCCATTTCCGGCTCCCTTTTCCCTTGCATTCAAGAGGTTTACATGAAGAAGCTCC
>NZ_CALJAH010000263.1 GCF_938028185.1 uncultured Cardiobacterium sp.
GGGCTCCCCATGAAAAAGGCGTCCGCCTTTTTCATGGGAACCCGGGGTGGGGTTAGCTGTGGCAACCTCGCTGCCCAAATAGACACACCACTAAACCCAAACACCATGCCCGACCGCATCTTTACCTACGACAACCCGCAACTCACCGCCAACGGGCGGCAGTTGCGGCAAAACATGACACCCGCCGAGCGCATCATCTGGAAACATCTGCGCGGCAAGCGGCTGGGCGGGCGCAAATTCCGCCGCCAGCAGCCGTTTGGCGGCTACGTCCTTGATTTCGTTTGCCTGGAGGCAAAGCTGGTAATTGAAATTGACGGCGGACAGCACGCCGGGCAAATTGACTATGACGAACAGCGGACACGTTATCTGGAGGCGGCAGGCTTCACTGTGCTGCGCTTCTGGAATAACGAAGTGTTACAACAGACGGACGCGGTGCTGGCCGCCATTTGGCAGAAACTGGAGGTGGTGAATGCGTGAAGCCTGCGTGGTTTCTGCCAAAAACACCGAGACGGCAACCATTAACCCCACCCCAGCCCTCCCCCACGGGGGAGGGGGCTGATCGGCGGGTGTATGCAGGGCGAAGTCCGCAACGGGGCTGGGGCGGCGCGGTGGGCGTTGCGCTGGCGGGTGCTCATGCGGGGTTTTTGTGCAGCAGGGCGTAGTAGAAGCCGTCGCCGTCGTCGTCCGGCAGGTGCAGGCTGCCGTAGCCGGTGTCGGTGCAGGCGGGCAGGTTCAGCGTTTGCAGGTGGGCGTCGGCGTGCGCGGCGAGGAAGGCGCGGATGTTGTTCTGGTTTTCGTGCGGCAGGATGGTGCAGGTGGTGTAGAGCAGGCGGCCACCGGGTTTGAGGGTCGGCCAGAGGCGTTCGAGCAGTTGGCGTTGGGTGGCGGCGAGGCGTTTGAGGTCGGCGGCGGTGCGCAGCCAGGCGATGTCCGGGTGGCGGCGCAGTACGCCGCTGCCGCTGCACGGGGCGTCGAGCAGGATGGCGTCAAACGGGGTGCCGTCCCACCAGGCGGCGGTGTCGGCGGCGTCTGCCGTTTTGAGGGTCGCGCGCAGGCCGAGGCGGTCGAGGTTTTCTTTTACGCGCGCGAGGCGTTCGCCGTCGTGGTCAAGGGCGAGGACGTTTGCCGTCGGCGCGAGTTCGAGCAGGTGTCCGGTTTTGCCGCCGGGGGCGGCGCAGGCGTCGAGGATGCGTTCGCCGTTTTGCGGGGCGAGCAGGGTGGCGGCGTGTTGGGCGGCGGCGTCCTGGACGCTGACGGCGCCGTTGTTGAAGCCGGGGATGTGTTGTACGTTGGCGCCGTGGGCGAGGGTGATGGCTTGCGGGTGCAGCGGGTTGGCGCGGGCGTCCGGGTGGGCGGCGAGCCAGGCGGCGCGGTCGTGGTTGTGGTTGAGACGCAGGGTCAGCGGCGGTTGGCGGCTGTTGCTGGCGGCAATGGCCGCCTCGTCGGCGGGGTAGGCGCCGCGCAGCCAGTCGGGCAGGTTGGCGGGGGCGGCGCGTTCGAGTTCGTGTTGCCAGTGGGCGCGTTCGCGCTGGACACGGCGCAGGATGGCGTTAATCAGGCCTTTGGCGCGGGCCAGGCGGTGGTGCGGCGCGAGGTTCACGGTTTCGTTGATGACGCCGTGGTCGCCGAGGTTCATTTGTAGCAGTTGGTAGAGGCCGAGGTTGAGGATGATGGCGAGCGGGTGGCCGGGTGTCGCCGGCGGTTTTTCCATCATTTGTGCGCAGAGGGCGGACAGCGCGCGGTATTGGCGCAGGGTGCCGTAAACGAGCGCCTGGTAGAGCGCCTGGTCGGGCGGGCTGACGCGGTTTTTGTCCTGCACGAGGAGGGTGTTAAGGGTGCGGTGCTGGCTGATGACGCCGTCGATGGTGTGCAGCGCCGCCTGTCTGGCTTTCATGTGAGGGTGTGTCCGGTGAGGTCGCGGCTGTGGCGCAGCGCGGCGGCGTCGGTCGCGGTTTTGCCCGGCAGTTGCAGGCGGGTGATGCGCAGGGTGCCGTCGGCGCAGGCGACGTCCAGCCCGTCTTCGTGGTGCGCGGTGATGGTGCCGGGCGCGGCGGCGGGGCTGTGGTTCAGGACGCGCGCGGCGTGGATGCGCAGCGGTTCGCCGTCCAGGGTGGTGTGGGCGATGGGGGTCGGGTTGTAGGCGCGGATTTTGCGCTCAAGGGTGGCGACGGTTTCGTGCCAGTCGAGGCGTGCTTCGGCTTTGTTGAGTTTGTGCGCGTAGCTGATGCCGTCTGCCGCTTGTGGCGTGGGCTGGCGGCTTTGCGCGAGGATGTCCGGCAGGGTGCGCAGCAGGGTGTCGCTGCCGAGTGTCATCAGGCGGTCGTGCAGGCTGGCGGCGGTGTCGTCGGCGGTAATCGGCAGGCGTGCTTCCGCCCAGACCGCGCCGGTGTCGAGGCCTTTGTCCATTTGCATGATGCAGATGCCGGTTTCCGTGTCTCCTGCTTCGATGGCACGCTGGATGGGGGCGGCGCCGCGCCAGCGCGGTAGCAGTGAGGCGTGGATGTTAAGGCAGCCGAGGTGTGGGTAGGCGAGAAACCACGGTGGCAGGAGCAGGCCGTAGGCGGCGACGATGATGAGGTCGGGACGCGGCAGTTCCGGGAAGGGTGGGGCGTCGGCGTGCAGTTTTTCCGGCTGGGCGACGGGGATGGCGTGCGCGACGGCAGTTTGTTTGACGGCGCTGGCGGTGAGTTTGCGCCCGCGCCCGGCGGGGCGGTCAGGCTGGGTGAGGACGCCGTCAATGAGGTAATCGCCGCTGGCAATTAGCGCTTGCAGGCTGTGCGCGGCGAAGGCGGGGGTGCCGGCGAACCAGAGGCGGGCGCTCATGTATCGCGTTCCTTTTGCAAGAGCGATTTGGCGAGTTTTTTTTCCAGCCGCTCGCGTTTGAGGCGCGAGAGGTGGTCGATAAAGAGGACGCCGTTCAGGTGGTCGATTTCGTGCTGGATGCAGACGCCCAGGAGGCCTTCCGCCTCGCCTTCGCAACGGCTGCCGCCGAGGTCGTAGTAGGCGTAGCGGATTTTTGCCGGGCGCTCCACGTCGGCGAATTGTCCCGGCAGCGACAGGCAGCCTTCCTGCCAGCTCGCCGTTTCTTCCGAGGCGGCGAGGATTTCCGGGTTGATCAGGATGAGTTTGGTATGCGGGATGGGCGCGTCCGGGGTTTCCGTTTCGTCATTTTCGCGGCGCAGCGGCACGTCCATGACGACGATACGCTGGTGAATGTTCACTTGCGTTGCCGCCAGCCCAATGCCATGCGCTTCGTACATGGTCTCGAACATATTGTCGGTTATCGTCTTGAGTGCGTTGGTAAATTGGCTGACGGGTTCGGCGGTTTTGCGCAGGCGGCGGTCGGGATGGATGAGGATGTCAAGCAGCGGCATGGGGGCGTCCGGGAATTATTTTTACCGAAAAATGAATTTTTGGTATGAAAATGGTTAGGAAACGGCTATTATACGCGAACAGCCCTTACGGGGTGAAATGGAACCGAGAGATTAGAACCAGGAGTATTTATTGTGTTTAAAAGCCAATTGACAGGTCTGGGCATCGCCCTGGCAGTAGTGCTGGCAGGCTGTTCTTCGCCGCGCGATCCTTTCCTGAACCAGCAGGAACGTCCCACCGAGCTCTGTCTCAATGACGGCAGTTTCCCGCGCCAGCTCGCCAATACGGACGACGCCTTCCAGCAGCAGTACCCGATGCGCTATGTGGTGAAGAAGGGCGATACGCTGTGGGGGATTTCCAAGCGCTTCCTCATCCAGCCGTGGTACTGGACCAATATTTGGTACGACAACCCGCAGGTCAAGAACCCGCACCTGATTTATCCGGGCGACGTCCTGAGCGTGGTCGCCATCAACGGGCAGAAACGGGTGACGATTGTCGAGGCGGGCGAATATCACGGTGTGGATACCGGCCGTACTACCCGTGACGGTCTGCCGATTGTCCGTTACTCGCCGCATATGCGCGTTGACAATTTCGGCTCGCGTCCGGTTTCCATCGCCGGTGATGTCATCCAGGCACACGCGCTGAAGACCCGCATCCTCCGCCCGAATGAAATCCAGAACCTGCCGTTTGTCCTCGGCGACGCGGGCAACTACCTCACCCTGACCGAGCAGCAGGAGATTTACGCCAAGGGCATGAACAACGCGCAGCAGGGACAGTTTTACGGCGTTTACCGTCCGGTCGGCGAGCCGATTGTGGACAAGGCCAAATATAAAGGTCAGAAACAGGCGCCGGCGATTGGCTACGAAATGCGCTACATCGGCGAAGTGGGCGTGGTCGGCTACGACGTTGGCACCGATCTCACCAAGCTGCACATTCAGGAAGCGGTCGAGCCGATGCACGAAGAAGACGTCATTCTGCCGATTGACGCGCACGAAGACCCGGTCAATTACTTCCCGAAAATGCCGTCCGGCCAATGTTCACGCGGCTACATCATCCGCAGCGCGAACATCTACCCGACCATCAAGGAATTTGACACCGTCATCACCAGCTTTGGCCGCGACAACGGTGCCGAAGTGGGCGATATCTGGAAAATCGTCCGTGAAGGCCCGGCACGGCAGATGAAAGGCCAGCCGGTACAAGTCCCCGGACGCCAGGTCGGCTACCTGATGATTATCCGCGTCTATGACGACGTCAGTATCGGCTTCGTGCTGGATTCCAGCGAAAGCATCTACGAAACCGACAGCCTCGTCCGACCCTGATGACGTTTGACCTGCGAGCCTGGTGCGCGCTGTTGCGTGCGCCGGGCGTCGGCAACAAAACCTACCACGCGCTTCTGGAAGCCTTCGGCTCACCGGAAGCGTTTTTTCATGCCCCGGCGGCGGAAGTGCGCAAGCGCCTGCCCAACCTTGCCGCCGACAAAATCAGCCAATGGCAGGCGATGGCGGACAGCACGGCGGTGGATGCCGACCTGGACTGGCTGGCGCAGGGCGACCGGCGGCACATCATCCCGCTGCATGACCCCGCCTATCCGCCGCTGCTGCGACAAATCGCCGACGCGCCGCCGCTGTTGTACGTCCACGGCGATGCCCGCCTGCTCTCCACCACCCAAATCGCCATCGTCGGCAGCCGCAACGCGACCGAACCGGCGCGGCGCACCTGCCAACAATTCGCGCACGCCTTCGCCCAGGCGGGGATTACCGTCACCAGCGGCCTCGCGCTTGGCATTGACGGCGCCGCACACGAAGGCGCCCTGCAGGGCGGCGGCAACACCATCGCCGTGGTCGGCACCGGCCTGGATCGCGTTTACCCCGCCCGCCATCACGACCTCGCGCACCGCATCAGCGCGCAGGGCGCCATCGTCTCCACCTTCCCCATCGGCACCGGCGTCCGCCCCGGCAATTTCCCCAGCCGCAACCGCATCATCAGCGGCCTCTCGCTCGGCGTGCTCGTCGTCGAAGCCTCGGCACAAAGCGGCTCGCTCATCACCGCCCACCTCGCCGCCGAACAGGGACGCGAAGTCTTCGCCATCCCCGGCTCCATCCACAACCCGCTCGCCAAAGGCTGCCACCGCCTCATCAAAGAAGGGGCGAAACTGGTCGAATCCGCGCAGGACATCCTCGAAGAACTCTACCCGCTGGCACGCGCCAACCTCGAAATGCAGGCCGAAAACCCGCCGCCCGCCGCCGCAAATGCGGACGACGACGCCCATCCGCTGCTGGCGGCGATGGGCTTTGACCCCTGCCGCGTCGATGACCTCGTCGCCCGCCTCAATTTGACGCCTGCCGAAATTTCCGCCATGCTGATAATGTATGAACTGGACGGCCGTATCGCCGCATTGCCGGGCGGGATGTTCCAGCGCCTCAACTGACCCAACCCAAAGCAAGCCAGCCATGAGCACAAACCTCCTCATCGTCGAATCCCCGGCCAAAGCCAAAACCCTGCACAAATACCTCGGCAAAGACTACGAAGTCATGGCCTCCTACGGCCACGTGCGCGACCTCATCCCGAAAAACGGCGCAGTCGATACCGCCGACGACTTCGCCATGCACTACGAAATCATCGAGCGCAACGCGCGCCACGTCAACGAAATTACCAAAGCTGCCAAAGCCGCCGAAAACATCTACCTCGCCACTGACCCTGACCGCGAAGGCGAAGCCATCTCCTGGCATTTGCGCGAAATCCTGCGTGAACGCGGTGCGCTGGACAACAAAAACATCTACCGCGTCGCCTTCCACGAAATCACCAAAAACGCCATCCAGCAAGCCGTCGCCCACCCGCGCCACCTCGAAATGGATTTGGTAAACGCGCAACAGGCACGGCGCGCGCTCGACTACCTCGTCGGCTTCAACCTCTCGCCGCTCCTGTGGCGCAAAGTCCGCCCCGGTCTCTCCGCCGGACGGGTGCAGTCGCCCGCGCTGCGGATGATTGTTGAGCGCGAGCGTGAAATAGAGGCCTTCAACAGCGAAGAATACTGGGACATCGCCGCCGCCATCGCCCACGGTGGGCAGGAATTTCCCGGCAAACTCACCGTCTATGCGGGCGAAAAAACCAAAAAATTCAGCTTTACCAACGCCGATGACACCCACGCCGCCATCGCCGCGCTCAAAGCCGCCGCACAAGGCATCCTCACCGTCGCCGAAGTCGCCAAAAAAGACAGCAAACGCAACCCCGCACCGCCCTTTACCACCTCCACCATGCAACAGGCGGCGGCAAACAAACTGCACTTCGGCGCGCAGCGCACCATGCGCGTCGCCCAGCGCCTCTACGAAGAAGGCCACATCACCTATATGCGCACCGACTCCGTCAACCTCGCACAAGAAGCCATCACCGCCATCCGCGACTGGGTCGGCCAACAATACGGTGCCAACTACCTGCCGGACAGCCCGCGCCACTACAAAACCAAATCCAAAAACGCACAAGAAGCGCACGAAGCCATCCGCCCGACCGACTGCGGTCGCGACGCCGCCAGCCTCGGCCTTTCCGGCGACGAACAAAAACTCTACGAACTCATCCGCAAACGCGCCGTCGCCTCACAAATGGCATCGGCCATCCTCGAAAACGTCAGCGCCGACCTCTACGCGGGCGACGACAAAAACCAGTTCCGCGCCAGCGGCTCCACCATCAAATTCCCCGGCTACATGAGCGTTTACCAGGAAGAACGCGACGACAACAAAGAAGAAGACGACGACAACCGCCTGCTGCCGCCGATGCAAGCGGGCGACCGCCTGCAACTGCTGGACATCCTCGGCAACCAGCACTTCACCCAGCCGCCGCCGCGCTACTCCGAAGCCGCGCTCATCAAAGAACTCGAAAACAACGGCATTGGCCGCCCCTCCACCTACGCCAGCATCATCAGCACCCTGCAAGAGCGCGAATACGTCGAACAAGAAAACCGCCGCTTCATCCCGACCACCATCGGCAAAGTCGTCAACGACTTCCTCACCAAACACTTCGAGCGCTACGTCGATTACGACTTCACCGCCCGCCTCGAAGACGACCTCGATGCCGTCTCGCGCGGCGAACGCGCCTGGAAACCGCTCCTCGGCGACTTCTGGGGCGCGTTTTCCAACCAAATCGAAGAAAAAAAAGACATCCCGCGCGAAGAAGTGATGCAGGCGCGCGAACTCGGCACCGACCCCAAAAGCGGCAAACCCGTCACCGTCCGCTTTGGCCGCTTCGGGCCGTTCGTGCAAATCGGCAGCAAGGACGACGAAGAAAAACCCCGGTTCGCCAGCATCCCCGCCGACCGCAACATGGACGAAATCACCCTTGACGAGGCGCTGGAACTGTTCAAACTGCCGCGCCACCTCGGCAGCAGCGAAGAAGACGGCGACATCAGCGCCAGCATCGGCCGCTACGGCCCCTACATCCGCTACGGCAAACGCTACGTCTCGCTGCCGAAAGAAGAAGACCCGCTCACCGTCACCCTGGAGCGCGCACTCGAACTCATCGCCGCCAAAAAAGAAGCCGACAGCCAAAAATACATCAAAGAAATCAAAAATGGCGATGAAACATTACAAATACTGAACGGTCGCTTTGGCCCATATGTAACCAATGGTAGTATTAACGCATCTATCCCAAAAACGATAGAACCCGCCTCGCTCGAACTCGAAGCCGCGCTGGAGCTGCTTGAAAAAGCAAAAGCGCGCAAAGCCAAGCGGGGAACGACTACCGGCAAAACCGCCAAAAAAACCGGCGGCAAAACCACAAAAACAACCGCGAAAAAAGCCGCCGGCAGCACAGGGAAGAGCACGCGCGGCAAAGCGACAAAAACAAAAGAGAGCAAAACATGAAAATCCCGGAAAATCACAGCCTGGACGACCTGCGCCACGGCTTTGGCTTCCTCATGCACGACACCACACGGCTGATGAACCGCTACTACGACCGGCGGGTGCGCATCTACGGCATCACCCGCACCCAGTGGACGCTGCTCACCTACCTCTCGCGCTACGAAGGCGTCAGCCAGACCAAACTGGCCGAATACATGGATTTGGCGCCGATGACGCTGACCCGGCAAATCGACAAACTCGAACAGGAAGGCCTGCTGGACCGCCGCCAGGACCCGCAAGACCGCCGCACCAACCTCATCTTCCTCACCGAAAAAAGCCAGCCGCTGATGAACCATATGCACGAAATCGCGGTCGAAGCGAAAGAAGCGGCGCTGAAAAACTTCAGCGAAGACGAGCGCGAAATCCTGCGCGACTACCTCGTGCGTATGCGGGAAAACATGGTCTCCGCCTGAACCGCCACGCTCCTGAAAACCCGCATCAGCGGGTTTTTTCATATACCAACCATCCCGCCATACCGGAGCCAACCCATGCAAATCCTGTTTGAATTTCTGCTGGAACTCATTATCCAGACACTTGCAGAACTGCTCAGTATTGCCGTGGTTCAACGCTGGAAAAACTTCCCCGGCAAAGCATGGCTGTTTATGCCCGCCTGCGCCATTATCGGCGCATTGCTCGGCATTATCAGCCTGGCATTTCTCCCGACACCCTACATTCATCGCCCGCTATTGCAATGGCTCAATCTGCTCATGACACCGCTGCTGGTTGCCGCCATATTGGAAACACTGGGTCGTTGGCAAATCCGGCACGGCAAAAACCGCGCCCGACTGACAATCTTTGGCTATGCCTGGATATTGGCTTTTGCGTTCACCGCCATGCGGATGCTGATGCGATAAAGATAAATATCATGACATTATGGTTACAGCCCGTCGCCGGGCATGAAAGAAAAGCGCTGCTTTCGCTGCAACTGTTCGCCCATCAGCAGAACTTTATAGAAACCATCCCGGAAATTCTGCACGAGGCAGACAGGGACAATACCTGGCAATTATTGGGCATATATCAGGGCGAAGCCTTAATCGGTTTGGCGATGTATGGCGACTTTGCCGAGCCATTGCCCGATGGCGAACTCTGGTTAAACCAGATATTGCTGGATTGTCGCTATCAGGGCAAAGGCTTGGACAAAGCCGCATTACAATTGATACTGGCGCGACTTGCTGACGAATTTCCCCAACGGCGTGAAGTGTTTTTAAGCGTTTTTGCCGAAAATACCGCCGCCATTCGCCTTTACCGGCAGGCGGGCTTTGCTTTTAATGGAGCACTCGATACAAAAGGCGAAAAAATCATGAGCGGAGGATTGCCACGATGACGGTGTTATATAGTCAGACCATTACCACCCCGCTGGGGCAGATGCTTATTGCCGCCAGCACACGCGGCGTTTGCCTGGCGGAATTTGCGGGGACGCCGCGCATGGAACGGGAAAGCCGCAATTTGGAGCGGCTGTTTCAGGCGCGTACCGAAGCGGGCGGAAATGAACATACCGCGCAGGCGGCGCAGGAACTCAGCGCATATTTCCGCGGCGAACGGCAAAGGTTCACCGTCGCGCTGGATACGCCGGGGACGGATTTCCAGCGGCAGGTGTGGGCGGCGTTGCGCGACATTCCCTACGGCACGATCAGCCACTATCAGGCGCTGGCGGCGACTATCGGCAAACCCGCCGCGGTGCGCGCCGTCGCCGCCGCCAACGGCGCCAACCGCGTTGCCATCCTCATTCCCTGCCACCGCATTATCGGCAAAGATGGTACGCTCACCGGCTACGGCGGCGGCTTGCCGCGCAAGGCGTGGTTGCTTGCGCATGAGCGCGGCGGGCGGAATCATTCGCTGCCGGATTGGTTTGCAACACTACAGGAGCATTTATGAATACTGTTTTTACCAAAGATGACGGTCTGCAACCCTATCCGTGGTTGCGGGTTTTACTGGGTTTTGCCGCAGGGATGTTTATTTTCCTTTTTATCAGCAGAGTGGTTGATTTTGCCATGGATTGGTATGACATAACCTCGGATATGTGGATTCAAGGCTTCTTTTTTTCCATTGTGCGTTCAATGAGATTTTGGCTTTATACATTGATACCTTCCATATTCCTTATTTGGCAGCGTGCCGAATATAGCCGGCGGCGTATTATTCAAACGATAGTGCTGGTTGCCATATTATCTATGGCAATAGAGGTTTATTACCGGATAGTGGTTTATTACCGGATGTATGCCGGTTTTCGGGTAGTGGGTGAATCCTTGTTGACAACATGGTTTTTAATCTTCAGTTCTGCTGTAGAAACCGCTACTATTTCTGCATTGATAGCAGGATGGCTCTTGCCCAAACCGCAAGATACAGGGGAAGATGATGAAGATTACCCGTATCACCGTGTCATTATTGGCTTTGCATTGTTGACCGGTATTTTGCATTACCTGTTGTTGCGTTTGCTCTTTGCCTTTCATGGTTTGGCATTGCCGCCAAAGCTGTTGGGGCATGAATTGCTGTGGTTTCTCGCCCCTTCATTATTGATAGGGGCATGGTTTTCCTTTTGGCGTTTGCAGCGCAATTTGAAAGGGATTCTTCATGCGGTGCTGGTTACTTTGCTTCCGGCTGCGATGTTGTTTTTTTATTTCATGATTGCCCGGACGCAAATCTTCAAGGATTTTGGTCTGAATCTGCGGGAGTTGTGGATGATTCTTGCCGGTCTTGTCGCGGTTACCGTGCTGATTCTGGGATTGTTGCTGTTCCCGGCAGACGCGGATAATCCGCCTGCCCCGCTCGATTATGCGGGCATCATTGCCGTTTCTTTGGTGGTAACGCTGGCTTTGCTGCTGTTATTGGGTCAGGCTTTCATGTATTTGCTGATTTTTATGGGCGGGATGTAGCGTGAACGTTCCGGCGCTGTTGTTGGTTTTCCTCGGCGGCGGCTTGGGCAGTGTCTGCCGCTATGCACTGAGCCTGCTGATGGCGCGCGGCGGTTCGCCGCTGCCGTGGGCGACGCTGGGCGTAAACCTGCTCGGCTGCCTGCTCATTGGCGTGTTCGCGCAGACACTCGCCCGCGACAGCGCCTTGCGCGCGCTGTTCATCGCCGGGTTTTGCGGCGGCTTTACCACCTTTTCGACGCTGTCGCTGGAATGCCTCGCACTGTGGCAGGCGCAGCAGTTCGGCTGGCTGGCGCTGTATGTCGGCGCGAGTCTCGTGCTTGGTCTCGCGGCGGTGGCAGGCGGGTTCGCCCTCGCGCGTGCCGTCCTTGTATAATCGCCGCCTCTTTTTAACCACCCTGTAACCACCATGTACGCCACCTTCGAGAAATCCACCAATCCCTTCCCGCCCGACTGGTCGGCAGCGCCGCCGCAGACGCTGTTCGCCTTCATCCGCTATTACTGCCGGGGCTTTTACAAGCCGCTGTGGATCATCATGATTGCGGGCATCGCCGTCGCCGTGCTGGAGGTGCTGCTTTTTGGCTTCATCGGCAACATCGTCGATTGGCTGGCAGCGCGCTCACCCGATACCCTCCTGCGCGACGAGGGCTGGAAACTCGCTGGCATGGGGCTGGTGGTGCTGGTGCTGTTGCCGCTTTTTGGCTACATCGGCACCGTCGCGCGTAACCAGATGATTATGGGCAACATGCCGATGGCGGCGCGCTGGCGCATGCACAACTACCTCCTTGGGCAGAGCATGAGCTTCTATCAGGACGAATTCTCCGGGCGCGTTTCCGCCAAGGTGATGCAAACGGCGCTGGCGGTGCGCGCCGTCGCTACCACCTGCACCGACGTCATGGTGTACGTCGTCGCCTACTTCTTTTCCATCATCGCGCTGATGGCGAGCCAGCACTGGGCGATGATGCTGTTGATGATTGCCTGGATCGTCATCTACGCGCTGGTACTGCGCCACTACCTGCCGCGCTTGCGCCAAGTGTCGGAAGCGCAGGCGGACGCGCGCTCAACCATGACCGGCCGCGTTACCGACGCCTACACCAACATCGCCACCGTCAAACTGTTCGCGCACACGCGGCGCGAAGCGGACTACGCGCGCGGCGCCATGCATGAATTCCTCGACACCGTTTACCACCAGTTCCGCATGGTGGCGAATCTGGATGTCATCGTGAACCTGCTCAACTACAGCCTGCTCTTCCTCATCGGCGCGGTCGGCATCGGCCTGTGGATGCACGGCCAGCTCGCCGTTGGTGCGATTGCGACCGCGACCGGCCTCGCGCTGCGCATGAACGGGATGTCGCACTGGATTATGTGGGAAATCGGCGGCTTGTCGGAAAACATCGGCACCGTCGCCGACGGCATGAATATGCTCGCCCGCCCGGTGAGCGTGCAGGACAAGCCCGGCGCGCAAGAGCTCGTCATCGACCGTGGCACCATCGAATTTGACAACGTCAGCTTCGGCTACGGCGCCAGCGAAGAAAAACACGTCTTGCACAACCTCTCGCTCACCATCCGCCCCGGCGAAAAAATTGGCCTCGTTGGCCGCTCCGGCGCGGGCAAATCGACGCTGGTCAATGCGCTCCTGCGCTTCTACGACCTGGACTCCGGCGAAATCCGCATTGACGGGCAGAACATCGCCGACGTCACCCAGGACAGCCTGCGCCGCCACATCGCGATGGTGACGCAAGACACCTCGCTGCTGCACCGCTCGGTGCGCGACAACATCCTCTACGGCCGCCCCGACGCCAGCGAAGCCGAATTGCAACACGCCATCGAACAAGCCGAAGCGGGCGACTTCATCGCCGGACTCTCCGACCAGCGCGGCAATACCGGGCTGGACGCGCAAGTGGGCGAGCGCGGCGTCAAACTCTCCGGCGGGCAGCGGCAGCGCATCGCCATCGCCCGCGTGCTGCTCAAAGACGCGCCCATTCTCATCCTGGATGAGGCGACCTCGGCGCTGGACAGCGAAGTGGAAGCCGCCATCCAGCAAAGCCTGAACCAGCTGATGCAGGGCAAAACCGTCATCGCCATCGCCCACCGCCTCTCCACCATCGCCGCGATGGACCGCCTCATCATTTTGGACGGCGGCCGCATCGTCGAACAGGGCAGCCACGACGAACTCATCGCGCAAGGCGGTCTCTACGCGCAACTGTGGTCGCGCCAGACTGGCGGCTATCTCGGCGGGGAAGACGGGGCGGAAAAATGAAAGACGATAATCCCATGCGGGACGCCCTTAATGGCGAAACAGATTAGTAGGGTGGGGCTTGCCCCACCATGAAAACCGGTAAACGTAGTCGGTCATTCATGGCTGTCATCAATCAAGGGTGTGTCTCGGCGCACCCTTTTCGCTTAAAGTATTGCTGCTGCATATCAGGGTGCTATAGCAATCCTCACAAAGCCCTGTACAGCGTTGCGCCGCCTCGCCGTACTAATCTGTACTGCCTTCGGCGGCGCGCCTTGTACAGAACTTTGTGAGTATCGCTATATATTGGGCGGGCAATACGCAATGCGGCGGATAATTGAGTTACCCCGTTTAATACCTGCCGTACCGAAAACACGCGCGCCCATCACCGTGCAAAAATTGGCGAGCGTTGCCCGATTATCGCGTATTATTGCGTCGCCTGCTTTCTTACAATGCGTTCCTCATTTCACGGGAACAAACGCATGACCTTACTCAAAAACAAAAACGCGATTATTACTGGTGGCAGCGACGGCATTGGCCTGGGCATTGCCAACGCATTTGCACAAGCCGGCGTCGGCACATTGCTGCTACTGGGGCGCGACGGGCAAAAACTGGAAACCGCCCGGCATTCGCTGGCGCAATTCCGGCAAACCCGCGTACATTGCCTCGTGGCAGATTTGGGCATTACCTCGGACATTACCGCCATTGCCGCACAAATCCTGCACCTTTTGCCGCAGCCGGATATCCTCGTCAACAATGCCGGACTGGGACGTTTTGTTCCATTCATGCAAATGGATGAAGCATTATTCGATGCGCATTTCAACCTGAATATCAAGGCGCCCTATTTCCTGACGCAGGCATTGCTGCCCGCATTGATGGCGCGCCAGGGCAATATCATCAATATCTCCTCCTACTTTGCACAGCGGATGCTGCCCGACCGGGCGACAACAGCCTATTCCGCCAGCAAAGGCGCGCTCAATTCCTTTACCAAAGCCCTCGCTTTTGAAATGGGTGCCAGCGGTGTGCGCGTCAATGCCATTGCACCCGGCAGCGTGCGCACCCCGCAATTGCAGCACAATATCGACGTCATGCCTGCGGAAAAGCAGCGGGCATTCGCCCGCATGATAAAAAGCATTTATCCATTGGGACACATTGGCAGCCCGGAAGACATTGGCAGGGCAGCAGCATTTCTGGCTTCTGACCATGCCGCGTGGATTACCGGCGCCGTGTGGGCAGTTGATGGCGGTTTAACCACGAACTGAAAAGGGCGTACAATGCTTGGCCTTATATATGACCGGAGCAATTGACATGACATTCAGCAAACAGGATATTCTTGACGCATTCAAACGTCGCGCAGCAACCCGCTATTATGATGGCAGCCGCAAAATTGGCGATGAAGACATGAATTTTATCCTGGAATTGGGACGACTTTCACCCAGCTCCGTCGGTTCTGAACCCTGGCGATTTGTCGTGGTACAAAACCGTGCCTTGCGCGATGCCATCAAGCCGGTCGGTTGGGGCGTTGCCAACCAACTGGATGTAGGAATTGATTCCTGCCCGATAGAAGGATTCAATTACGCTGCCGTCAATAAAATCTTTGCCGATGCCGGTATTTTTGATCCGGCGGAATGGGGCATTGCGGTAATGGCGACTTTTGGTTATCGCAGCCGTGACATTATGCCGAAAGCACGCAAGCCGTTTGATGAAGTGGTGCAGTGGGTGTATTAAGTACAGGATGTTTATCTTGGCGGGATAAATAAATGAAAACTGCCTCTAGGCGCTGTTTACAATTGGCCATAACATGATGATTTCATTCGCAGGTTTGGTTA